>SDWK01000721.1 GCA_004195335.1 Shewanella sp. | reverse complement strand
AGATGTGTATAAGAGACAGGATCGAAGTTGCTCAATTACCAAGCGTGATATTCGAGGGGTGTCAACGAAGGGGCAGAATAGTTTTAGATTTAGTTCAGGGTCTGGTGGCTCAATAGGCTGGTGTAATGCAGGTGAAGAGTTCACCTGGGGCGGTGGTGTTTACTCAGATTTTAATAATCTCTCTTTAAACTCTTCATGCACAATGACTTTCTCTCCAAATCACTCTGAGTACAGAATGAATAGTGTGAGTCTTGGTCAAGGTGCCAAACTTATACTCTCTTCCGGTGATTATTGGATCTGGAATTTAACTCTGAATCAAGGATCCGAGGTGGTTCTCTTGGGAGATGCTCGTCTTTTTGTTTGGAATAAAAGCACGTTTACCGGTGCACGAGTAAACGAGTCTAACGGCGGTAATTTATTACTGTTTGGATACGATGATGTTACGTTTAATAGTAATACAGTCCTCAGTGGTAACGTCTACAGCGATTATAAACTTAATATGAACGGAACAAGTTTAATCAATGGCCGAGTTACTTCCCGTTATCTAGAGATGAATGCAAGTAGTCAGATCAATGGTGAAACAATTGAACCTCCTCTTCCTCCCGTTTTGGCCCTGTGCCCTGCAGACCAAGACAATGTTTCGGGGATCACCTATCGAACCTACGACGCGACCAGCTGGAAGCCGGGGGTTGAGACTAGTCCTGCCAATCACGACGAGTTCAATGATCTCATTGCGACGGTTAAAAATACCCAGAAGCAGTTAGGTGAGTCGATAGAGAAAAAAGTGGAAGGTTATGGGGCCAGCATTAACCCGCATGCTAGTCAGGGGGATTATTACGCCGGTATATTCGAGGGGTATATTGATGTTCCTGAGACAGGAACATACATCTTTGGCATTGACGGTGATGATGCCATCGAACTGCTTATCGACGAACAGGTGGTCGTTGGTTTCTATGACCGTCATGCGCAGTGTGGCCGGGCTTGTGAGACCGGAGAAATCTCATTAGAGCAGGGGACTCATAAGATAGAGATGCGCTTTCATGAAGCAGAAGGCGAGGAGGGCTATCACCTTTACTGGCAGAGGCCTTCAGCATCGAGTCTGACGAAGGTACCAGAGACCGCCTATCTTACCTGCCCCTTCCCGCAGTTCGAATATGGGCGAGTGGAGCTGAGTGATACCGGCAGTGCATCGTTCACCTTCAATAATAGTTATGCTAATGCGCCAGTGATAATGGTGATGCCGACCATAGATGGTGCTAATGCGAATAATGATGGCCCATCAACACTCAGGGTCTCAAAGAGTTCAAGTAAAGGAGCAACCATTGAAGTAGATAACCCGCCGAATAATAAGACTGCTCCTAAGGCTATGCCGGAGTTTGATTACTTCGTGATGGAGCCTGGTTACCGTTTTCTTGAGAGAGGAAAGGCGCTGCAGGCAGGTAAGGTGTCAACTAATAAGTATCAGGGGAAGCTCTTATCTACCGGATATGAGAGCATATCTTTTAAACATAGTTTCGGTGCTAAACCAGCCATGCTGGGACAGGCACTTTCTAAAACAAATAACCGCTTTATCACTGCATTGATTGGTGATGTCAACGATATCGGTACCGGGTTTGATATCGCAATTGAGGCATCCGAGGTGAGTGGCTCTATCAGTAGTAATGAATCTCTTGGCTATGTGGCAGGTTTTGGTTCGGGTGTGATGACCATAGGCGGTGAGCAGAAAAAGTATGAATTTGGCTATGCCAGAAATAACAATGGTACCGGCGATCTATCTCAGCAGTGCAAGTTTACCAATGGTTTACAGAATAGCTATCCCAGCTTGCCGTACACTATAGCGAATAAGAATAGCCGTGTCGGTGGTGATGGTGGCTGGTTAAGGCGCTGCAGGCACAATAGCTTTAATAACACCTTGAGCTTTGGTGTCGATGAAGATCAGCAATTAGATGATGAACGTACCCATATTGTTGAAGATGTTGGTTACTTCGCCTTTGAAGCTCCGCCCGAGCCGCCTGCAACTAACCATTACCGTATTGAGTTCTCATCAGATGCCTTAAGTTGTACGGCAAAAACTATCACCATCAAATCTTGTGCAAATGATGATTGCAGTACCTTAAGTTCGGTTACTTCATCTGTAGAGCTCACCAAAGGTGGTGTGAAATACAGTGATGTCAGCTTTACCGGTGAAACCGACACGGAGATTTGGCATGGGGAAGGCGGGCTGACGATTATTGGTCTAGGGGGGACGTCACCTATCGGGCTGTATAGCTGTTACATAGATGGAAGCCTAGTTGAGAATACTGCTTGTTCACTGAATTTTGCAGAAGCTGGCTTCATATTCAATATTGATAACTACCTTTCTAATAAGCTTCAAGAAAATATAGAGATCTCCGCGGTTAAAAAAAGCGATAGCAGTACTCAATGCGTACCAGCGTTTGCGAGTACCAGTAAAACAGTTAACTTCTGGAGCGATTATGTGAGTCCTATTCCTGCTGCGATAGTCACTGGGAAATCGGCTTTAGTTAACGGGGCCAATATTGGCAAAAGCGTCTTAAGCTCCACTCCACTCACTTTAGCTTTCAACAGCCAAGGTAAAGCTAAATTCGAATTGAATTACGCCGATGCGGGTAAAATTGCCATTCATGCTAAATATACTGCAACCGCTGGTGAAGACGATGAGGGCCTGGTTATGGAAGGCTCAGGTAATACGGTGCGTTACCCTGTCGGGCTATGTATTAAGCATGAAGCTGTATGCCCTGCAGGCGATGATACCTGTCCCAAGTTTAAGATTGCCGGTGAAACCTTCGATTTGTCTATACAGGCCATGGCTTGGGAAAAGGATGGCGACACGGACTACTGTAATAACTCTACGACACCAAACTATGTTCAGACCAGTATCGCCCTTGGACACACATTGAAGCAGCTTGTGGACGGCGCTTTAGGAGAGCTTGGGTTAAGTGAATATGATCATAACGCTAAGGCTGATAGTTTAAATGCCTTGGAGCAATCTATCGGTGAAGTGGGGGTATTTAGCTTAACGGCGACGCCGCCAAATGGTTATCTGGGCGAGAACATTAATATTCCAGCTGCTGAGAGTAAGCCGGTAGGCCGCTTCTATCCCAATGACTTTGAAGTCTATGAAGAAAGCATGCTTGCGGCATGTAACAAAGGAGCTGCAGCATTTACCTACATGGACGAACCTGTAGCGTTAATGATGAAAATCAGGGCGAGAAACCTAAGCGGTGTCACGACACAAAATTATTATGGTGATTTTGCTTCGGGTACGGCACTTTTGGTTGGCGAGAACAGCAATACTGGTGTCGACTATCAAGCCAGACTTACAGGATTATCCGCCTTGACCTGGGATGAAAAATATAAAGGTGTGCAGGTTGTAAAC
>SDWK01000455.1 GCA_004195335.1 Shewanella sp. | reverse complement strand
TTTGATAAATCAGGAAACAGTTATAAATATAATATTACCGAATTTGATCCAAGTTTAAATTGTCATTATTAAGTAAGATTTACACATCTTCCCTAGTGCTAAGTGGTCGCTAAATAAGGCGTTAATAATGAAAGCTTCAGATCTAGATTTAGGGCGTGTTTTTTCTTTTAATCCTAAAGGGGGAAACATGCAGTTTATGGGGCATCGAGCCCTCATCGTCGATGCTATGGCGATGGGCTTGTTGCGCAAAGAACTCATCGAGAATATCGGGACTTTTGCCGCCCGCAACATATTAACCAGAATGGGTTATGCCCATGGATGGAGTACGGCAGACAATCTGGACAGGGAGTATAACGACTCACTTCAGGATCCGGACTTTGGGCCCACCCTGCACAAATTGCAGGGAATGGTGAATATAGCCAAATGTGATTGGACTTTTGAACCCGTGTTTCATGCTGATATTTTTTGGGAGGACTCCTATGAGTCTGAGCAACAAATTTTGCATCTGGGCATGGCCTGTGAGCCGGTTTGTTGGACATTGACAGGCTATGTCAGCGGTTATTGCTCACGCATGCTCGGGGAAGAGGTGTACTGCATCGAGCATCAATGTCACGCCAAAGGGGATGCATTGTGTCATGCCGAGGTCAAAACAAAAAAAGAGTGGGGAGAGGAGATCGAGCCGTATTTACCCTTTTTCCAAGCAGACACAATAGATAAAGTGCTGCATGAAGTCACCACCAAGCTTACCAACGCCGAAAAAAAGATAAATTTGCGCACACAGTTTGCAGAGAGTGAGAGTGCAGGCGGTATTGTTGCCAGAAGTAAGGCGATGCGCAAAACTCTGGATTTTGCCAGACGAATAGCCAAAGTTGAGTCTTCGGTGATCATCACCGGCGAAAGTGGCGCCGGCAAAGAGAAAATAGCCAAATTGATCCACGGCGAATCTGCACGAGCGCTCAGGTCATTTGTGGCAATCAACTGCAGCGCTGTCACAGAGACGCTGCTTGAGAGTGAGTTTTTCGGGCATGCTAAGGGGTCATTTACCGGCGCAAACAAAGACAGGATTGGTTTATTTGAAGCCGCCAATGGCGGCACCCTGTTTCTGGATGAGATTGGCGAACTTTCTGCCAGCATGCAGGCGAAGTTACTGCGTGTTCTGCAAGAAAAAGAGATCCGCAGGGTGGGCGAGAACAATCCTCGAGCGGTTGATGTGCGGATTGTGGCCGCAACCAACCGGCATCTTGCTAAAGAGGTGGCGGCAGGTAACTTTCGTGAAGATCTCTATTACCGACTCTGTGTATTTGAGCTCGAGGTCCCGGCGCTACGAGAGCGGGCGGAGGATATTTTAGTCTTATCGCGTCACTTTCTTGAGCAAGCAGCACATAAAATAGGTAAAGACGTTATCGGTTTTTATCCGGAAGTTACCGATCGTTTATTACAGTTTAAATGGCCAGGTAATGTCAGACAGCTGGAAAATACGATTGAGCATGCCGTCGTCATGTGTCAAAGAAAAAGGATCAAGCTTGAGGATCTTCCTAGAGGGTTGGATATCGTTGACCGATCTCAGCCAAAGGAACTAGCCATTAGAAGAATTGATGACATTGAGCGTGAGCAAATACTCTCAGCGCTTAGCCTGCTTAACGGTAATAAAGCTGAAGCGGCCAAAAGACTCGGGATTAGCCTTTCTTCGCTATATCAAAAAATTAAGAGGTATGAATATCAGGGACAGGAATAACCTTGTCGTGATTTGCTCTGATAGGCTTTATATACTTGAGTTTGAGGATATTCTCTAGGTGTAGGATATTAGCCGATTAGCTCATAGAAAAAGGGGGGGAATAGGCGTAAAATGCCGTTCCTGATTTTTATGGTGCACCTCTCTTATGAAACTTTTTTTTGCCTCAGATCTGCATGGTTGCTTCGATAGCACTTTGAAAATGATCGCCGCGTTCGAACAAAGCGGTGCCAAGCACTTGATACTGCTGGGGGATATACTCAATCACGGCCCCAGAAATCCGCTGCCAGTAGGCTATGCACCGATCAAAGTGGCAGAACTACTGAACCCTTATGGTGATAAAATTATCGCCGTAAGAGGAAATTGCGACAGTGAAGTCGATCAGGTGCTACTCGATTTTCCCATCATGTCCGACTATAACTTGGTGCTGCTGCCTAATGGTCGACGTCTGTTTTTGACCCACGGTCATCTATATAACATGGCTAATCACCCACGCCTGTGCCGTGGCGATATCATCGCGTCTGGTCATACTCACGTTCCCGTTGCAGCACAACATGATGACCTTATCGAGTTCAACCCGGGGTCAGTCACCATTCCCCGTGGCGGACATGCAGCAAGTTATGGATTACTGAACGACAACACCTTGTCGGTAATGAGCTTCGATGGACAAGTTCTCTGCTCTGTAGATCTCGATTAATCATAGCTGTCACACCACCAACCCATTGACCTAATTATGTTTATTGTGCTAATAAGTAGTCAATATGCGAAAACTATTATCGGGTCTAGGAAGAAAAGGTGGGAACGTGAAAACAATTGGCATGATAGGCGGAATGAGTTGGGAGTCTACGGTAAGTTACTATAAGGCCATCAATGAGGGGGTAAAGCAAAACCTCGGTGGGCTACACAGTGCTAAAATTTCGCTGGTGAGTGTCGATTTTGCCGAAATAGAGCGATTACAACACTTAGGTGAGTGGGGGCAAACGGCAGATATTCTTGGTGATGCCGCCCGTGCAGTTGAAGCTGCCGGAGCCGATTTTTTCATGATATGCACCAATACCATGCATAAAGTCGCCGATGAGATCTGCTCTAAGGTATCTATACCTCTGCTACACATTGCCGATGCCACGGCAGAGCAATTAGTCAGTGATGGGGTTAAGAAAGTCGGCCTGCTGGGTACCCAATTTACCATGGAGCAAGACTTCTATCGTGGCCGTCTGACGGATAAGTTCGGTATCGAAGTGGTGATCCCCGATAGTGCACAGCGAGCGTGTGTGCATCGGATTATCTATGAAGAGCTGTGCCAAGGTAAGGTTAAAGCAACGTCTCGTGATGCATACCTCTCAATCATTCAAGACCTTCAAGCACAGGGAGCCGAAGCCGTCATTCTGGGCTGTACCGAAATTGCCCTGTTAGTGTCGCAACAAGACACGAACGTGCCTCTTTATGACACCACAGAGATCCACGCTAAAGCTGCAGTTCAACTGGCCCTCTCGTAGCCTTCGAATGAAGGCTGATTACATTTGCTGATTTAGCTTCAATGGTATTGGGGAATGTTTTTATAACTTTTATCTCCATTGTTATCTAACGCCTGCCCGGCGGGGGGGATGTGTAGATACTTCTGCGAGTCGCCGCTAGCACATCCTTGTGGGCTCTGCGGTTTCATCCTTGAAACCGAAGCTCGCAGCCGCATCTACACTGG
>SDWK01000452.1 GCA_004195335.1 Shewanella sp. | reverse complement strand
GCGCAGCACCCTCACATAAAGGCCTTTCATCAAGCGACTAAAGAATGGGGCGGCGATGCGGCATTACTGGTGTTAATTGATATTGGCGACCAATGTATCGAGTTTGAAGAGGGTGATGGCTCTTCTACGCTGATGTCCTTTGAGGAGTTTGAAGCCCTTATTGTAAGGTATGAAGAGGAGCCCCCCTCGTCTACATCGGTTCAAGAGAATGAGCCTGAGTATTATACAAATAATAGTCCTGAGCCTGAGATCAGAGTAGAAGCAGCTGTTGAAACCGAAGAGAACTTGACTCCAGATATCGAGGTGTCGCATGACGATGCTGAGCCCGGCATGTCAAAGGGATTTGCCTTCGATTCTCTTGAAGCTGTTCGTAAGAAACTTATTGATCTGACCAGTCGTAACAATCTCCTGAACTATCGCCACCCTAAGGCCAGCTGTCTGCGTCTGATTGATGAACTTCCGGATCAAATCGTAGAGGTTTTGAACTCGGGGAAAACCTTTACCTTTGTACCCGTGCCGGAGCCCACAGAAAGTGAACTGATTCACGAGAGATACATCGAGATCGACCCGGTTACGCGTGAAAAGAAGTATCGAGAGCACCCTACCGCAGAACAGTGGGCAAAATGTAAGGGCCTTGCAACATCCTATGAGTTGCCAGAAAAAAACCTTTTTGATCAAGACGAAGATAAACATCAGGACACGAAACTCCAGACCCTGATGTATGCCCCCCAACTCGAAGCAAGATCTCGAAGCATTAGAAGCAAGTCGGAAACCGCAATAGAGGAAAGCGGAGCGAATATTCTGTATCTGGTTTTGGGTTTTTTGGAGTGGTACGAAAGCCGTGATTCGGATGTTGCCAGGGTGGCCCCACTATTCACTCTCCCTGTACGTATGGAGCGCAAAAGCTTTGAAAAGGGAGAAGGGACGTTTCGATACACAATCACTTTGAAAGATGATGATCTGCTGACGAACGTTCCCTTGCGTGAAAAGTTAGCTAACGATTTCGGACTGATTCTCCCTGCGTTGGATGATGAGGAGACTCCGGAGGATTATTTCCAGAAGGTATCGCAGACCGTTCTGAGAGCTCAGCCGAAGTGGAAAATTCGTCGTCAGGCAACCCTGTCGCTGCTTAATTTTTCCAAGCAGGTCATGTACGAAGATTTGGATCCTTCGAGATGGCCTGGGCAGTCAGCCATTCAAAAGCACCCCATCATCAAGCAATTCTTTGCGTCCTCCGGCACAGAATATTGTCAGACGGACATTGGTTATTCATCAGAGCATAATATTGACACCGTCAAAAATATCCATGATCTCTTCCCGCTGATATATGAGGCAGACAGCTCTCAGCACAGTGCTCTGATTGATGCAGTTAAGGGTGAGAACATTGTGGTCGAAGGCCCTCCTGGGTCTGGCAAGTCTCAGACCATCACTAACCTGATAGCTGCCTCTATCGCCAACGGGAAAAAGGTTCTGTTCGTTGCGGAAAAAATGGCTGCGCTGGACGTAGTAAAAAACAGGTTAGATCAGGCAGGGCTGGGTGATTTTTGCCTAGAGCTTCATAGTCATAAAACACAGAAGTTGAAGATTTTGGGAGATTTGCAAAGCCGGGTCAATAAGCAGGCAGATTACCGCTATCCGAGTGACATTGATACGGATGTTGCACGTTATGAGGACTTAAAGGGGAAACTTCAAAAATATGTTGAGGTGATCAATAGCCCTTGGAAGGCGACTGGGTTCACCATCCATGAAATTCTTAACAAGGCGACCCGGTATCGTGAGCAATTAAAAATTGATCCAGACCAGTTTCAGATTAAAACGTTGGAAGGGAAGCTTTTAACACAGACCAAGCTAAAGGAATTGCTTGATCAGGCAGAAATGCTAGCAGATATTTATGATCAAGTTGCCTCACAGTCCAGCTCCGGAAAAATTTCGGATCATTATTGGTACGGGATAAACAATACAGAGCTCCTCGGTTACCAAAATGAAGCTCTGTGTGCTCACGTCAAGGAATGGACTGATCAACTATCCAACTTGAAGGGCTTCTGGGGAAAGTATGTTCAAGAAATGCAGCTAGGGCTTGATGCTAACTCATCAATGATGACGATTGAGGCGCATGCGGCTGGCCTTGAAAGGCTTCCCGTTTTGATGGGTGAGGAACCCTTGTTATGCATTGAAACCCTTATTGAGCAGTCTGGTCAGTTTGAATCATTTTTAAATGTTTACCGTGAAATTCACAAAAGCATGGGCGAGTTTAATGGTTCGGTGTCCCGCGAAGCTTTTACAGACCCCTCTTGTTGCGAGAGTCTGAATGAATTTCTTTGTGAATTGGTACCGATGGGCGTATCGCAAGAAGTCAGCCTACAAGAGCTGAACGATGACCTGACGCAGGCAAAGAAACTTACAGAAGACGCGAAAACAGTTGCCTCCGGCTTCAAGCGAATAGCACCTAAGATTCCTGAGGCAATGAAAGTTGCATTTGAATCCACACCGCGCGGAATTTATGAGTTCTTACGCCTTGTTGCGTTGATCGAGAAATTACCGAGTGAGTTATGGAATAGCCGGGCTCACTTGTACGACGAAGAAGATCTTGACCCTTTGCTCGATCAGTTGAGTTCTCAGCTCCAAGAACTTACCCCGTTACACGCAACATTGATGAAGGTTTTCAGTCTGCATCGATTGCCAGAAGAGGGAACTCTGGGTGTCGCATGGTCGGTTTATCAAACAGGTGGTTTCTTCCGTGCCTTTTCGTCTCAGTGGAGAAAAGCTAAGAAGACGATTATCTCCCTGGCCTCATCACCCAAGCCAGATAAAAAGGAAGTCATTAGTCTTGTCCCTCAGCTTCTGGAATATGTAAGGGGCGTGTCGGTTATTGATGATCTGAACCAGCGGGAACCTACCTTGGGGGACCTGTTCAAAGGTGTTGAAACCCCCTTGAGTCGTATTTTGGAAATTCGTAAATGGTACAAGAGGGTTCGTGCCGAATATGGTCAGGGATTCGGTGAGCGAGTCGAAATTGGTGATGCACTGTTAACCTTGGATCGTAAGGTAGCGATGGGGGTCCTTGATTTTGCGGTACAGGAACTTTCTGCGTGCTCGAACAGTATTCTCGAGGGGGTGAGTCATTTTAAGGAACGTTTCTCTTGTCAACGTTCTTTCTTTGACGAGAAAGCCCCGCTAACGGAGGAGTGCTCAGTATTCACACAGGTTGAACAGGCACTAGCTACACCACTGAACGTCTTACAAAAGTTTATTCTGTCCCCAAGTATGTCAATCCAGCAGTTGGCAGTGATTCAGGAGGGGTTGACGTCTCTTCAGGTCAAAAAAGAGAGTTGGGGCCAGAGCGCCATCAAGGAATTGCTGGACAACAATAATTTTGTACTCTTCGCAGACCCTGATGGTTATTCAGAAAATAGGTTGAATCAGGCAGAGAAC
>SDWK01000313.1 GCA_004195335.1 Shewanella sp. | reverse complement strand
ATAGTCAAAGATGAACTCAAACCTGGTTGCTCGCGAGTGGTGTCAGGCTCTGTCCTTTCGGGTCACACCGCCAGTGGTGAAGTCACCGCCATCAATCGTGGTGAACGCCGCGTATTGCAATCTGTGGTCATTACTTGCCAAGGCGATGACCAAGAGATGTTTGAGACCAGCGGTGACGTGTCATCGATGAGTCGACAGGCGGTACAGGATAACTTGGTTAAGAGTGGTCTGTGGACTGCACTTCGCACCCGTCCTTTCTCCCGCGTTCCGGCACTCGACAGCACGGCTGCGGGCATCTTCGTGACAGCGATGGACACCAACCCTCTGGCCGCTGAGCCTCGACTGATTATTGCCGAAAATGAACAGGCCTTTGCCGTCGGTATGTCAGCCCTGACTCGCTTGACCGATGGCAAGGTGTACCTTTGTCACGACCAAGGTGAGTCATTGCCGGGTCATGAGCTCTCTCAGGTTGAGACGCATCGTTTCGGTGGCGTCCATCCTGCAGGGTTAGTGGGCACACACATTCACTTTATTTTACCGGTTAGCATCGAGCGTCCCGTGTGGCATATCGGCTATCAGGATGTCATTGCTTATGGCAAGTTGTTCCTGACGGGCAGACTCTATACCGACCGTGTCGTGGCGCTTGCGGGTCCCGATGTGCTCAATCCGCGTTTAATCCGCACCCAGCTGGGCGCCGAGTTAAGCGCAATAGTCAAAGATGAACTCAAACCTGGTTGCTCGCGAGTGGTGTCAGGCTCTGTCCTTTCGGGTCACACCGCCAGTGGTGTGCATGATTATCTGGGTCGGTTCCACGCACAAATCACCGCCTTAACTGAAGACGCTGGGAATCATCGTCTGGCATGGGTGCGTGGCGGCTCTAAAAAGTTCTCCATTACCCGCGCCATGACATCACGCTTTAAGTCTGCCAAGACCTTGTTTGATATGACGACTCACACGGGCGGCTCAGCGCGCGCCATGATGGCGTTTGGTCAACTAGACCGTGTCATGCCATTAGATATTTTGCCGACCCTGCTGGTTCGCGACCTTGTGGTGCGTGATACCGATGAGGCTCAGGCGCTGGGCGCGTTAGAGTTGGACGAAGAAGATTTAGCGCTGT
Source organism: Shewanella sp. (assembly GCA_004195335.1). GTDB lineage: Bacteria > Pseudomonadota > Gammaproteobacteria > Enterobacterales > Shewanellaceae > Shewanella. Next base: position 10,082 of record SDWK01000313.1, on the reverse strand, counting down.
GCACCTTCGTTTGCCCTGGTAAATATGACTTTGGTAAAGAGTTACGTGCCTGCTTAGATATTATTGAAAGGGAAGGTTAATGAGTAGCAAAGATATAAAGCCTGACGCGCAGGACGATTACTACGCTCCCGGGCACGCGATGAAGGGATACCTTCGTTCGTTGGTCGTGGCTCATGGTCGTAGCACTAAAGGTAAAGTGCACGTTCGTGACGCGATTGATGTTAAACGTACCATGACCTTAGTGGGTTTATGCCTGCTACCCGCCATCTTATTTGGTTTGTACAACTTAGGCTTGCAGGCGCAGCTAGCTGTTGCCGGCGGACTGGCGACACCGGATGCGTGGCAGCTTGCCCCATTTAACCTGATATTCGGTGGGTTGACGGAGCAGACGGGTCTGATTGGCCTGTTTATCTATGGCATGAGTTTTTACATTCCTATCTACCTGACCGCGCTGCTTGTCAGCCTGTTCTGGGAGATGGTGTTCGCTAAGGTGAGGGGACAAGAGCTGCACGAAGGCTTCTTCGTCACCGCCTTGCTGTTCACCTTAATCTTACCTGTGTCGACCCCGCTTTGGTTGGTGGCCATGGGCATCACGTTCGGTGTGGTGATTGGCAAGGAAGTGTTTGGTGGCATGGGTTATAACTTCTTAAACCCTGCCTTAGCCGGAATGGCCTTTATCTACTTCGCCTATCCATCGCAAGTTTCTACCGTGGCTCAATTGGTGGCCGTCGATGGATTCTCAAGTGCGACCACATTAGTTCAGACCGCTGTGGGCAAAGTGAGCTTTGCTGATTATGCCTGGTATCAAGCGTTTTTCGACCCTAATTGGTGGAATGCCTTCTTCGGCTTCACCGCGGGTGCGATTGGTGAGACCAGTACCTTAGCGTTACTGATTGGCGGCGGACTCTTAATTCTGACACGCCTGGCAGACTGGCGCATCGTTGCCGGTGTGATGTTGGGTATGGTCGCGACAGCGGTCATGTTTAACCTGGTGGGTTCGGCGAAGAACGAATTGTTTGCAATGCCGTGGACCTGGCATCTGGTTACGGGTGGCTTTGCCCTCGGTATGATGTTTATGGCCACCGATCCGGTGACCACCGCTTACACCAATAAAGGTAAGTTAGCGTACGGTCTGTTGATTGGCTTTATGACGGTACTTATCCGTGTGGTTAACCCGAAAATGCCGGAAGGCATCATGTTGGCAATCTTGTTTGCTAACTTATGGGCCCCCATTTTTGATTATCTGGTCGCGAAGGCGAATATCAAGCGGAGACTGAAACGTAATGGCCTTTAAAAAAGATACTGTTTTTGGCACGATGGTCTTCACTGTCACACTGTGCTTGTTGTGTTCATTTATGATCACAGGTACTGCGGATCTGCTCAAAGAACGTAAGTTGGTGAAGAAGCGTGACGAACTAAAACGTTATGTGCTGATGGCTGCCAATGTCGATATGAGTGGCGATAAAGATTTTCGTACTCTGTTTGAAAAATCCGTGACCCCTATGTTGGTTGAATTGGATACGGGCGTGGTCACGATAGATGAACATGTGATGGATTTCGATGATCGCATGGCGGCGATCAATCCTCAGACATCCAGCAAACCGAAAAAAGATACCGCCAAGATTAAAAGCCGCGCCGATCAGGTTCGGGCATTTAAAGTCTTCGATGATAATGGCAAGTTGACCAGCGTGGTGGTGCCTATCTATGGCAAGGGCCTCTGGTCAATCATCTATGGTTTTGTCGCGGTTAAGCCTGACATGAATACCATCGAAAATGTGGTCTTCTATGAGCACGGTGAAACGCCAGGTATTGGTGATTTCCTTAACGATAGCGAGTGGACTAACAAGTTCCACGGCAAACAGCTCTTCGATGAAAAAGGCAAAGTGGCCCTGAAAGTGGTTAAAGGCGGCGCCAAAGAAGGGGATGTTCACGGTGTCGATGCGGTCAGCGGTGCAACGATGACGGGTCGCGGTGTGCAACGCTCGATTCAGTTCTGGTTCGGCACTGAGGGCTTCCAAACCTTCTTCAACACGTTAAAAGCTTCGGAGGTCTAAGGTGAGTACTAATTCAGCAGCCACTCGCGAGATACTGGTTAGCCCGATTTTCACTAACAACCCTGTTGCTATGCAGGTGTTGGGTGTTTGTTCGGCGCTGGCAGTAAGTAACTCTTTGCAAACGGCATTGGTGATGACACTCGCCGTGACCTTTGTACTGGTGTTCTCAAACATGATCATCTCGATGATCCGCCGTTTGATCCCCAACAGCGTGCGTATTATCGCTCAAATGACCGTGATTGCCTCGTTGGTGATCATCGTCGATATGGTCCTGCAGGACGTGGCTTACGAGCTTTCGCGTCAACTGTCGGTATTTGTCGGCTTGATTATTACCAACTGTATCATCATGGGCCGAGCGGAAGCGTTCGCCATGAAAAATCCGCCGCATTTAGCGGTTGTCGATGCCCTGGGTAATGCCATGGGTTATGGCGTTATCTTGCTCGGTGTGGCCTTCGTGCGTGAGCTGCTTGGCAGTGGCACCCTGTTTGGTCATGAGATCTTAAAAACCGTTGAAAACGGCGGTTGGTATCTGGCTAATGAGATGTTCAAACTCCCACCTAGTGCGTTTTTCCTGATCGGATTAATGATCTGGACGATTAACGTAATACAGCGCAAACGAGGTTAAGGAAGAGATATGGAACACTACATTAATCTTTTTATTCAGGCAGCCTTCATCGATAACATGGCGCTGTCATTCTTCATGGGTATGTGTACCTTTTTGGCGGTATCGAAGAAGGTCTCCACCTCCTTCGGTCTGGGCGTCGCGGTCATCGTAGTGATGACCTTAGCGGTGCCACTTAACCAGCTTATCTATGTCAACGTACTGGCCCCAGGGGCATTGGCTTGGGCGGGGATGCCTGAGCTGGATTTGAGCTACTTGCAACTGATCACGTTCATCGGTGTGATAGCGGCGCTGGTACAGATCTTAGAGATGGTATTAGACAAGTATATTCCGAGTCTGTATGACTCTCTGGGTATCTTCCTGCCACTACTGACCGTGAACTGTGCCATTTTTGCCGGCGTGATCTTTATGGCCAACCGTGACTATAACTTCGGTGAGTCGGTGGTGTTTGCCATGGGCTCAGGTGTGGGTTGGGCGATGGCGATTGTGATGTTGGCGGGACTGCGCGAAAGAATGAAATTTCATGCGATACCCGAAGGATTACAGGGTATTGGTATCATCTTTATCACTACTGGCTTGATGGCTCTGGGCTTTATGGCTTTCTCTGGTATTTCTATTTAAGCAGTTCTTGTTAAGCGGTTATTTATAAAGAACAGGGCTTAAAGAAAACGAATGATAAAAAGGTAGATTCGATGGAAATGGCAATTGGTATCGGCATGTTTACTCTGGTAGTGAGTATGCTGGTAATGGTGATTTTATTCGCCAAAAGTAAACTGGTGTCTACGGGTGACGTCAGTATTCGCATCAATGATGATGCAGAAAAAAGCATAACAACCTCAGCAGGCGACAAGCTACTGAGCGCGTTAGCGAACAAAGATATTTTTATCCCTTCGGCCTGTGGTGGCGGTGGAACCTGTGGTCAGTGTCGCGTCATCGTTAAATCCGGTGGCGGCGATATTTTGCCGACAGAGCTCGACCATATCACCAAGAAAGAGGCAAAAGAGGGCTGTCGTCTGGCCTGTCAGGTTGCGGTTAAGACCGATATGGAACTCGAAGTTGAAGATGAAATCTTCGGCGTTAAGAAGTGGGAGTGTGAGGTTGTCTCGAACAACAACACGGCGACCTTCATTAAAGAGTTGCTGCTTAAGCTGCCTGAAGGCGAAGACGTTAAGTTTAAAGCCGGGGGTTATATTCAGATTGAAGCCCCTGCACACAAGGTTAACTACGCAGATTTCGATATTCCTGATGAGTACCGTGACGACTGGGTCAAGTATGGTCTGTTCGACTTAGTGTCTAAGGTCGATGAAGATGTGCTGCGCGCCTATTCGATGGCGAACTACCCAGATGAGAAGGGCCTGATTATGCTGAACGTGCGTATTGCTACGCCACCTTCAGAGGGGCTACCACCGGGTAAGATGTCCTCATATATTTTCAACCTCAAAGCGGGGGATAAGGTGATTATCTCTGGTCCATTTGGTGAGTTCTTCGTTAAAGAGACCAATGCAGAGATGATTTTTGTGGGTGGTGGTGCGGGTATGGCGCCGATGCGCTCGCATATTTTTGACCAGCTTAAAGGGGTTAAAACCCAGCGTAAGATGAGCTTCTGGTATGGCGCCCGTTCGACACGTGAAGTGTTCTACCAAGAAGATTTCGATGCGTTGGCGGCCGAGAATGACAACTTTGTCTGGCATGTTGCCCTGTCCGATCCTCTACCAGAGGACAACTGGGAAGGGTACACAGGTTTCATTCACAATGTCTTGTATGAGAACTACCTCAAGAGCCATAAGGCACCGGAAGATTGTGAGTTCTACATGTGTGGCCCTCCAATCATGAACTCGTCGGTCATCAACATGCTCGAGAGTCTGGGTGTGGAAGAGGAAAACATCTTACTGGATGACTTTGGTGACTAGATTGGTGATTAGGTTTTATGCCTGATAAGCCTTAGTAAACAATGTTGAAGTATGAAAAAAGCGAGCCTTAGGGTTCGCTTTTTTATTGGCTATTGAGAATAGCGTTACTTCACCCGACTTCAGGTTACTTAGGCTCCTCTCCCGGTTCAATCCTGAAGTTAAATGCCTTACCTTTGCCAGGCAGACTGATATGAATTTCATTGCCTGTGACATTCTTATTGTTGACGATAAGTGAAGCTATGGGGTTCTCAATCTGCTTCTCTATCTCCCGTCTTAGCGGTCGGGCACCATAGGCAGGCTCGAAGCCGTCTTGGGCTACCCGCTCTATTACATCGGCATCGATATGAAGGGTGATATTATTATCTTTCATCTGTTTACACAGCGCTGATATTAGCAACTTGGCTATCTTGAGAACATCCTCTTGAGTCAGATAGTGAAATACGATCACCTCATCGAGGCGGTTGATAAACTCGGGTTTAAAGAACTTCTTCACCTCGTTCATCACGGTGCGACGAGCCGCCTCGTAATCGGGGTCTTTGCTGTAGATAAACCCGATTGGCGTACGGTCGTTGATCAATGATTCAGAGCCAAGGTTAGAAGTTCCTATCAGCAAGGTGTTACGAAACGAGATGGTGCGGCCCTGAGCGTCGGTGAGGCGGCCATCTTCTAAGATCTGCAACAGCATGTTAAACACATCAGGATGCGCCTTCTCCATTTCGTCCAGCAGTATGATGGTGTAGGGGTTACGGCGTACTTTTTCAGTTAACTGCCCCCCCTCACCGTAGCCGATGTAGCCCGGTGGAGCGCCGATCATCTTGGACACCTCGTGGCGCTCCATATATTCAGACATATCCAGCCGCACGATGCGGCTCTCGTCATCGAGCATAAACTCCGCCAGTGCTTTAGCCAGTTCGGTTTTACCGACTCCGGTCGGGCCGAGAAACAGGAAGGAGCCTATTGGGCGATGGCCGCGGTTGATGCCGGTGCGGTTGCGGCGTATGGCATTGGCTACCGCCGAGACGGCATCTTGCTGGCCGACGATGCGCTTATGCAGCATGTCTTCCATATGGGACAGCTTTTCAACTTCAGATTCTGCCAGACGGGCGGCGGGGATCCCGGTCAGGCGGGCGACCACACGGGCGATGTCTTCGGGATTTACCGTTTTTTCTTCACTGTCGGTATCGGTGGTTTGCTGTTCACGTTGTAGCGAGAGTTGCTGCTCCAGCTTGATAATTTCGGTCTGCATGTTGGCGACGCTTTCGAAGGCCTGCTCGTTATAGGCCTTTTGCTTGGCCGATAAAAGTGACTGGCGTTTGCGTTCCAGCTCCTTCATGGGTCTCGATAGTGCCAGCAGATGCAGGTGTCTGTCGGCTCCGGCTTCATCGATTAGATCCACCGCCTTATCTGGCAGGTGGCGGTCGGCGATATAACGTTCCGACAGTCTGGCCGCGGCCTCTAATGCCTCAGGTTGGTATTGTATCTCATGGTGGTATTCATATTTACTGGCTAAGCCCTTGAGAATATCTATGGTCTCTTCAATGCTGGGCTCGCGCACTAATATAGGCTGAAAGCGCCGCTCGAGCGCCTTGTCTGCCTCGACATATCTGTGGTACTCATCGAGGGTATCTGCACCGATTAGCTGCAGGGTACCTCGTCCCAGTGCACTCTTTAACAGGGCGGGGGCATCCAGGCCACCGACACCAGCGCCGGCACCCACCACGGTATGCAGCTCGTCTATAAAGAGAATGATCTGCCCCTTCGCCTCGATCACTGCATCCCTGACCCCCTTGAGACGTTCTTCAAATTCTCCGCGCATATTAGCGCCGGCGACTAGTCCGGCGAGATCGAGTGAGAGCAGGCGCTTATCACGCAGGGTATCGGGCACCTCTGCATTGGCGATACGCTGGGCTAACCCTTCGACTATCACGGTTTTACCTACGCCGGGTTCGCCGATGAGTACTGGGTTGTTCTTCTTACGCCGGGATAGGGTTTGAATGACACGACCTATCTCTTCTTCTCTGCCTATCACTGGATCGAGCTGGTTATTACGGGCCATCTCGGTTAAATCTTGAGTATATTCATCTAATGGGTCGCTGCGCCCCTCAGCATCGGGAGTGTCTAAGGTCTTGCCACTTCTCAGCTTGATCAACGCCTCACGAGCAGGGCCCACCTTGATGCCCTGATTATTGAGGTGGATAGCGGTGACGCCAGCTTTCTTATCGCACAGGGCCAGCAAGAGGCTACCCGTACCTATGTACGTATCACCGAGCCGCTTAGCTTCACTAAGAGCGATGCCAAAAATCTCTTCGACTTCCTGGGTGGCGACGACCTGAGTGGTATCACCCTTGAGTGGAGTATTTTCATGGTCGTGATAGATGGCCTGGGTTAGGGCTTGGATATCTTTTTTAGGGTCTGGCAATATCTGCTGCAGTAGCTGTGCGGCTTCAGAGCCCGGAAGTGACAGTAAGCCAAGCAGGATATGCTCAGGAGTCAGTACATTCTGATGAGTACTGGCTAACTCGGCGATGGCAGCATTAAGGGTCTTGTGGACCTCTTGGTTACATTGGCGGATATATTGCTGAAACACATTGGACTCCTTTCATCATTGTCAGCAGCATTCGATAGGCTTAGCGCTATAACGATTAACTCGTGTCGGAGCAGCCAGAACAGGGGCTTGAGCTCCCTCTTTGAGTTTAGACGATTTTTTACCTTAATTAGTCTAGTCGGACATTTTCCTTAGGTAATTAATAGCGTGGATAAATATTGCTTAAAAAACGGTGGCAATAACCTTGATTCAGCCTCGAAGGCCGATACTGACGCTTATTGAAATGCGCTGAGCATGAGCGGAATAGGGAGGTTTACAAATGGTTATAGATGAGGAAAGGGAGGTTGAGGCACTCCCTCGTGTGGGATCGCCGTTGAGGTGTTATCGGACTTATTCGCTAACCCTTAGTCGGTGGTCTTTTTAATGCCTTTAAAGCGCGCAATGATGCCTATGATACCCAATGACAGAAAGAAGAAGCCCAGGTAAGTGCCGGTTTTTAACCAGCCGAGGGAGAGCTGGATCCATGCAGGTTTTGAGTTCGTCGGTTGATTGGCCTGCAGGAGAACTTCCATACTGTCTCCCTTGTTTAAACCGGAGAAATCGGCGCAGTTATGTCGATAGCTACCGCTGAAAAGGTGATTTTCGAAAGGGTATTGATAAACCAGGGTACAGCTCTTCTCTTCGTCAGAGTCGGGTCGCTGCGCATTACCAAAAATGTTGCGCTCGACCCTGATAACTGTGCCAGTGACCGGTTGGCTGAAGCTTTCGTCTAAGGCTTTCTCCTGCAGGTAATAGGGCAGAAACTCGACCAGAACGAAGGCGCTAATTGCGATAAATGCGTAGACGTAACCGGACAGAAAGCTGAGTGCCTTGTGGGTGAGGCTATTTTTCTTGAGAGAGTGATTCTTAGGTGAGTGCTTCACGCTGCTTAATGCCTTTCCAGTTTGTTTGGTCGTTTGTTTGAACAATGAGCTGCCACTGTCACTGTGAGCGTCGGTGACTATTATAAAGCGTCTGCGGCGATTAAAGAGTCAGGCTACCCTGGCGGTTTTCGCCGTTTTTGCCATCGCTCTCACCATTCTCGTCAGCATTCTTGTCATCAAGAGCACCACCGAAAACCGTGGTGCGGTTGCGGCCATCATGTTTCGATTGATACATGGCCATATCCGCATCGGCGGTCAGCTTTTCGAGATCATAGCCGGATAATTTTGCATCTGTGACGCCGAAGCTGGCGGTGATAATAAATTCGGCCCCCGAGTCTCTGGTATCGATCTGCGCTATCGCTTTACGGCAGGTCTCGGCCAGCTTAGTCGCCGTCAACAGATCGCAGCCCTGCAGCAAGATACAGAACTCTTCACCGCCCAGACGCGCGAAGATATCATTGCTTCTACCCTGCACCTTACAAACATCGGTCACCCTCTTCAACACCCAATCACCACAAGCGTGACCATAGGCGTCATTGATGGTTTTAAACTTGTCTAAGTCGAACAGGATACAGCTGAGATGGATATCGCTATTCTCACAATATTGCAGGGCACTCTGGGCCAGTTGAGTGAAGTGGCCCCGGTTAAATACCCCCGTGAGGGCGTCGAACTCGGCCAGCTGTTTCAGGCGCTGCTGTGTCATCCAGGACTTATAGCCCCAGAAGATGAGCAGGGTGATAATCGCGATAAGCAGGGCTATAAACAGGCGGTTGTTTTCCGACTCACTCCTGGCCAGCTTCTGTTCTATCTTGAGCAGGTTATTCTGTTTATCCAGCAGTCCGATACGGCTCTTCTGCTCCGTCGCTTGATGCTGGGCCAGCTGAAAGGCCAGGTGCTTGGTCTTGATATCATCGAGATAGGCCTTATCGGCCTCGGCGAACTTCTTGTGATATTCCAGCGCCATCTTATGATCACCACGGGACTCAGCGATCTGGTAGAGAACCTTGTAGGCGGTGACCGTGGGTTCGTTGTTACCTATGTTGGTAGAGTAATCGATAGCCGTTAATGCATGTTCTTCTGACCGCTCAAAAGTATCGGTCTTAAAATATGCCTCAGAAAGAAGTGAATCGAATACGGCCAAAAAATGCGCGTATCTTGTTGATTTTAAATCGCTATAATTTGACTCGAGGATATTGATTGCTTCATTGGGCTTATCTTGCTTCAGATAAAGTGCGGCGATATAACTATAGATGGCACTCTCCATCACCACTTCGTTATTTTGTTGGCAAGCCAGTAATCCTGTTTGGATCTGAGGATCGTTTTCTTCTAGAAGATCGAGTTTAAACAGAGACTCTAATTTTAGGTTATGGGCGACACAGAGTGTTCGACCTTCAATAGGCTCTTGTAGAAGTTTGTTCGAAAAACTCAACCCAAGTTTGTACTGACCTAGTTGATTGTAAAATATTGCAGCAACGGCATAACTTCGCTGAATAAGTAAATCATCTGAGATTTTTGCTTTAGATAAAAATGTTGAACAAAAACAAAAAGATGCAATTTTAAATGCAAAAAATAGTCATAATAGTGTTGGAGGAGTTGCTTTAGTAAATGTTTCAAATTGTCCTATAGGATTAGGTGAACCACTTTATTTTAAACTTGATGCTCAAATTGCTAATGCTATGATGAGTATAAATGCAGTAAAAGCTGTTGAAATTGGAGATGGAATTGAATCTACTAAAGTCCTTGGTTCTTTAAATAATGACCAAATTAGAAAAAATGGATTCAAAACAAATCACTCAGGTGGAATATTAGGTGGAATATCTAATGGAGATGATATAAACGTGAAAATATACTTTAAATCAACACCATCAATTTTTCTATAACAAGAGACTATTGACATAAATGATAATGAAGTTAACTGTTCTTTAAAAGGAAGACATGATCCTTGTGTAGCTGTTCGTGGTTCTGTTGTAGCCGAATCAATGATGGCATTAGTTTTAGCGGATATGGCCCTTTTAAATATGTGTAGTA
>SDWK01000898.1 GCA_004195335.1 Shewanella sp. | reverse complement strand
GAGTTTGGTAAAGCTTTTCCTCTAAAAACAATTGTTCCATGGTTAGGTTTAACCACATTAGATATAGCATTCAATAAGGTCGATTTGCCCGCTCCATTAGATCCAATTATTGAAACGATTTGTCCTTCTTCAACATCAATATCAACTCCACGAAGTGCATGAATTCCACCGTAATATACATTTAAATCACGAATTTCTAACATGCTTCATCCCCCTCTCCAAGATATGCTTCAATAACCTTTGGATTAGATTGAACATCTTCTGGTGTTCCGTCAGCTAAAGTTTGTCCAAAATTTAGAACTGTTATCTTGTCACATATTACCGCACAAATAATTCCAGGCAGCAATATTATGCATATAGTCACAACCAATTGATTCATTGTTTTTTAGCCCATGAGTAGCCGGGCGCTGTTACCAGCCCCTGGCGCGTAGTGTTGGGGTCCCGTCATCTACAAAATCCGATGGTAGACCCCGATATTTTCTTCTTCAGGGATTTATTAGTTTGCTATGCAATGTTTTCTTCAGCGGTAGTTATGAAAACTTAGAGTTCCGGGGTCAGTTTACTCAACTCTGGAAGATTTTGCGAATTGGATATACTGTCCCCGGAACCCCATAGATGTCCAACCCGCCTCCTAAATTACAAAGTTGTTATAGTGCCTGCTGTTCATGGAAAATCCCGGGGATCACTTCGATAACTTCAAGTACATTGTACTCCTCCCCAATCATCTCCATATTGATGTCATACCGTGCTTCCACTTTTACTACTGCATTAAGCGCATCACCTGGCCGAACATCAACTTTTCTACCTTGAAATTCTGCGAGCCACTCAGCATGCAAAATGCGGGCAGGAAAGGACTTGTCGCCGTATCAGGAGTTCCGGGGACAGTTTACTCAACTCTGGAAGATTTTGCGAATTGGATATACTGTCCCCGGAACCCGATGTATTTGTTAGTTATGTCATCTATTTAAGGAACTCTGCCAATGTTTTTACGCCTGATTTATTTTCTTTTGGAACAACATCTTCCAATTTCCCCAGGCAGGAATGAATGTCATCATCAGGATCGACAGCCCAAGTGTTGAAGTAACCCATCGAGCTCCAAAGGTGAGGATCATCCTCAAATATGTCTAGTAACTTGATTGCTATACGCGCATTGTGTTCTCGTAAATATTGATTTTTTTCTAATTCAGGAAGTGTCCCATTAAGCCAGCCAGAGAAATCAGTTCCCTCAGGCAGTTGATGTACTTCACGGCCGATGAATTCATCTGCATAATCGAATAGGCTAGAGGAGTAATCCCGCCAGTTAGGATACGGTGGTTTTTCGGCCCAGACCTCAGCCATACGCCTTAGTGTATAGATCGAGGCCGTCTCACATAATGTCTCTTCAAACCACTTGCATCGTTGTGTTCCGACCATGTGGTTAGTGCGCACGTGACAGTATTCGTGAGAAAATTGATAGGCATATTTTGCCCATAAACGATCAGTAACACATAATTCAATTTTATATTCTTGTCCTAGTCCACGCTCATACAGAGTAATAGGGTTGCCTCTTGCCAAGTTTTGATAAACCCAAATATCATTTATCAACAAACTCCCAAAGTTTGCATCTAGCAATTTTTTTGCCGACAACAATACCTTATGGAGATCTGCGGCCTTAGCTTCACCCCAAATATGGGTTTTTAATATCAAATTCATTTTGATCTCATGATATTAGAGGCATAATGGTTCATGATAACCGGCGGCGACGCGAACTTGCGTGAACCACCGCAATTTTAGATTTTGCTTTTCAATTTAGCGCAGACGTATTTACCGGCCGGTTGATTAAATTGTTAGGGGCTTTCATTGAATTGAATGTTGAAGGCTAACTCAACTGTTTCCTCAATACTATCGACAGTTTCAACTAGAGCTAGACCTGAATTTTCTTCGAAAATCACTTTAGGCTTTCCAGTTTGCTGGCTGATGGCAACGTCTTTATATGGAATGTAGCTTTTTACTACTCCTATAAGTGCAGCCCGATCAATGTTCTGTGTACCATTTATAGATATTGCTTCCGGCCTAATGACTACAGGTCCACCGCTGTTACCGGGGAAAACACTTGCATCAATTATATAGTTGGTTTGATGATTGGATAAAACATCACGTATCCTCGAGAGCACGCCCCCCCTTGCAATGACATAATTACTTGTGTGTGTCACGATACCCATCGGGAAGCCTAGAACGTATAATTGGTCACCCTCAGATACGCCACTGCGTAACATTTCAGTGGTGTTCATACATGTTTCATCTAGCTTGAAATATGAAAAACGAGTCGAATCTTGGGACAGAACGTTTGGGTTAATAAATTGCACTGCAACGTCTATATTTTCTGAAGGATGGCCGACCCAAGTCTGCGACCGGTCTTTAAATAAGTTGATGGGGTAATCTCTTGTCTCGGTTCCTTGAATCGAGTTGAAGCGAAGTATGATTGATTGTTGATTCTGGAGAACGTGTTTGTTGGTGACTAGGAATGTGTTGTAGATCTTTTCACTTGTACCTTCTTCTGGCAGAGGCCTGCCAACAAGAAAACCAGTGCCGATCCAATTTGTTCCATCGACCGTTGGGGCTCCAATGGCGACAACGCAATCTAGAAAAAACGGTGGAATCAGTGCCATGAGTGGCTCCTTTTTGTTTTTTGCCCCTAACGGTAGTGATAAGCGGCGGCGATGCGAACTTCCGTGCACCACCGAACTATTCGTGAAACACACCTGCCTATTCCGTCCGCTTGATTTTCTTGTTATGCCTAGAATCCATACTCAGACAGAGATATTTCAAAGTAGGGTTGCAGGATAAGGGTTTCGAATAATTCAATTTCTGCTTCTGGAACTTTGATAAACGTTGATCGATGGTTAGGAGTCCACCATTTCTCTTTTCCTGTGTAATCTTCGGTATTGTTTGAACGGGCAATAATTCGATAAGGTCTATCAGCCCAACCACCACCATGACTTGATAAGTAATTAACAGGACCGGTAAATTGACCTAACAAGTAAATGCCTGAATTACCATGTGTTAAGTAAAAATAATCACCGATATTTGCTTCTATAAAATCTTTTCCTTGTGTGGAAGAACTCCCACCTTTGGCACCTGTATCTTTATGTACATAAACAAGTCTGTTTTCTATCGACTCAATCAATTCAGAAAAGTTAAAAAATTCAGTACCTAGCGAAAGTTTCCAGAATACGGGTTTCATTTTTGTTCTCCTTTAATTTTAAGGGCATAACAGGGACTAGGCGGGACCCGGCATATCGAATATACCGGGTCCCGCAATGTCAGTTTAAAATCCAGTAATTTCAGCAGCATATTTTCAGGCACAAAAAAGCCGCAAGTCTCACCAATTGGTGGACGCTGCGGCTTTTGCTTACAACCCCTCGCCCCTCAACTTACGAGGAGCTTTATACCACTTATGTT
>SDWK01000052.1 GCA_004195335.1 Shewanella sp. | reverse complement strand
CTTCTTTCATGGGCTGAGTTCGGCTAGGTTATTGCTATATTTTATCGTTAAAGTCTTCTGAAAACCTCGATATATCTCTCTCTTAGGCCTTGAATAGTTACTGGTTTTATCAATCCATGGGTAAACCTAGGCAACTATTGTCTATCACTCTATATTCAAATAGTCAGTCAGAGTGCCATTTTTTTGACTTAAGTCAACTTTTACTCCGCATGTTATCGCTATTAGTTAAACATTCTAAATATGTTAACCTGAATGTCTGGACAGACCAGTTTAGCTAGAGAGGATGAGATGACAAGGAAGTATATTAAGTTACACATAGATAATGGCGTTGCACAGGTCGTTATCGATCGGCCAGACAAATATAACGCGCTTAACTTCGCTATGTTTAAGGAGTTGGACAATGTTATCTCGGAGTTGAGAAAAAATCTCACGGTTAACGTTGTGATCTTATCGGGGGCTGGAGGAAATTTCAGTTCCGGGCTTGATGTGAAAAGTGTCATTCAATCGCCAATTCAGCCAGTAAAACTATTGTTTAAGTGGCTACCCGGCAATGCCAATTTGGCTCAAAGAGTCTCCTTTGGCTGGCGAAATTTACCTATCCCTGTCATCGCTGTGTTAGAGGGGTGCTGTTTTGGAGGGGGAATGCAGATCGCGCTCGGCGCCGATATTCGTATCGCAGCCGAAGATGCAAAGTTATCGATCATGGAGGCTAAGTGGGGTTTAGTGCCTGATATGGCGGGCTTAGTATCACTTAGAGAATTGATCGGTAAAGATCAGGCTTTGCTATTAACCATGACAGCTAAAATAATGTCGGCTCAGGAGTCGCTCGAAAAGGGACTGATCACACAAATCGATAGTGATCCCATGCAAAGAGCATTGGCACTGGCCAGCGAGATCGCCAACACGTCACCGGATGCGAATGCCGCGATCAAAATGAGCATTAATCGCAGCTGGGGGGCGAGTGTCCGAAGTTTACTGTCTCGTGAGTCTATCAGTCAGATCAGACTGCTTTTAGGCGGTAATCGGATCATTGCGGCAAAAAGACAATCCCATAAAGCCAAGTCTGAAACTGATGCCAAATCTGGCAGTAAACCAGAGCCAGGCAGTAAACCAGAGTATAAACAACGACAAGCATGGTGGTAACTCTGAGCAGCAGAGCTGCGAAAATCAGCTCTGTACTGATAGAATCCAATCATTTTTGTTAGATGACTCTAAGGGTATGCCTTGTTAATTCGTTGGGCAAAGCCTTCGATCAGTTCTAGGCAGCTTTGCCAGGCCGTCTCTTGAGTCAGATTGAGAGACATCAGTTGCTGGCTATATCGATATGGTGAGTTATGAGGAGAAAGCTCGCGCCTTATCTTTACCGTGTCTAGGGAGGCACTGTGTCCATCTCTTGATTGAATATCGAGTACAGGGATCTCCAACTCGGCCAAGAGTTTTGGCAGGGCCTGATTCTCACTGATCTTACGCATAAATGGATTGATAATGACTAAGATATCGGGTTTTGCTAGCTTGTTCTTACTGAGCAGTGAGATAGTCAGTCCCGCGCCCTGAGCCGTCGTGATTAGCATACGTTTTCCAGGATATGGCTTACCCAGAGCATCAAGTTGGTCCATCGATTGAACGACAAATAGTTCCTGTTTTTCCCTTATTTTCAGCCAGCTTTCATCGGTAAACTGTCGAGTGGGTTCGCTGCTCTTTTGGATCCTTCCCCCTTCACCTGCCTTGGCGATGTCTTCGGGAGTGGTGGCAAAATTTGGCGTCGTAACGCTGTTGGGCGGGGTTACCGAAATGGTCGCCCATCCCGTATGAGTCAATTCCCGTCGTAAAAACGCCTGCAGGCCTGCTGAGTCTGCATCCATACCTGTACTGGCAAACATGATAGCCGCACCCAGTTTCTTCTTACCTACCCAGGAACGAATGAGCACTTCAGATTTCTGTTTACCAACATCAATTGAGAGCACTTCGTCATTGGGAAGGTAGTCATATTTAGAAATGTCGTCAGCAGCTTGCGCCCATACAAGAGAGGAGAGCACGGCACAAACAGTTAAACAGGTAAGCACCACGGGATAAGAAAACAGGCGGATAAAACTCATAGAGACGAAACTGAATGTTAATCTGGAATAGAGAAAGTATAACAGGTTGGAAAAGAAGGTCCTAGATTTCAGGAAACCAGAACCTAGAACCTAGGCTCTGGTTCTAGGTTCTAGGACCTAATGCCTGAGATTAAGCGTGGCTTACCAGTACCAGGCGAATAGCATCGAGCTGAAGCAGACAACCATCTAAGTATCCGTTGAGCTCATTCATCTGCGCGCGAATGTGCTCGATCTCTTCATTACGGATGTTTGGATTCACCGCTTGAAGGGCTTCGAGACGCTCTAACTCTACAGTGAGCTGAGAGGTCATCTTGGCTCTGGCACTTTCGGCTAAGAGCTTGAGTTCAACTTCGGCAAATTCTTCGCCTTTGGCAAGCAGTGGATGCAAAATCGTCTGCGCCGCATTGACTAATTTACTGGCTATATGACGGTTAACCGCACTGAGTTGCTTGCTAAAGCTCTCATAAGTCACATTGTCAGAAAGGTTACTTCCATTCTTATCCAGTAAGATACGTACTGGCGTTGGTGGCAGATAACGATATAGTTGGCTGGACTTAGGCGCAGAAGCATCGGCCATGTAGATCAGTTCAAGGAAGATGGTTCCGGCCGGTAGTGCCTTGTTTTTTAACACGGCAACACTGGTGGTCCCAGTCTCTGATGAAGTGATCAGATCCAATCCCGTCTGTACTATTGGATGCTCTTGAGTGATAAGTGCTATATCGTCTCGAGATAACGCCATCTCTCTGTCGAAGGTGACCGTGATGCCATCTTCAGGTAGCCCCGGATAGGTTGGGAACATCATATGTTCACTCGGGCGTAAGACGATGGCGTTTTCGCCACTGTCCTCTTGTTCGACACCGATAATATCCCACAGACGTATGACCGAGCCGATAAGCTGAGTATCTTCATCTCGATCGGCTAATCTTTGGACTAACTTATTCGCCCGTTCGCCACCATGGGAGTTAATTTCAAGCAGCTTGTCTCGGCCTTGCTCCATCACAACTTTCAACTCTTTGTATCGAGTCTGGGTATGGTTGAGTAGTTCGGTGAGCGAGTCATCATCTTGATTAATCAGCAGCTCTAGTAAGGGTTCTGCGAACTCACTGAAAAGAATATGTCCACTCGGACAGGTCTGTTCAAACGCGTTGAGTCCTTTGTGGTACCACTGCATCAAGCACTCTTGAGCCGTTTTCTCAAGATAAGGTACGTGGATCTCGACATCATTGTTTTGACCGATACGGTCCAGACGGCCGATACGTTGCTCGAGTAGATCCGGATTGAGTGGCAGATCGAATAGGATCAGCTGGCTGGCGAACTGGAAGTTACGACCTTCCGAACCAATTTCGCTACAGATAAGAGCCTGGGCTCCTCCGGTTTCTTGGGCAAAGTAGGCTCCGGCCTTATCGCGTTCTATGATAGACATGCCTTCATGGAACACGGTCGCCTGAATGCCTTCACGGGTACGCAGTGCTTCTTCAAGGCTGAGTGCTGTCTCTGCCTGACTGGCAATAATCAGCACCTTCTTTCTGCGGTTTTCTTTTAAGAAATCGATGAGCCACTCGACTCTGGGGTCGAACTTCCACCAACTGGCACTGTTGCTGTCAAAATCTTGATAGATTTTTTCAGGACTCAGCGCTTGCTTGACTTTACCTTGTGTATCGAGATGGCCATTCATCATGGCAGCAACGCGTGCAGCCGTGACATATTGAGATGGCATCGCCTGAGGATAGGCATTGAAAATACGGGTCGGGAACCCTTTTACCGACGCGCGGCTGTTACGGTATAAGACACGGCCCGTACCATGTCTGTCCAGTAGCTCCTGCAATAGTTCATCGCGGGCATCCTGCTGTTGAGCTGGATCGATATCTGTTGCCTGAATCACATTAATACTCGGAGTGATATCTTTCTCTGACAGTAACTCAGTAAGGCTATTGATAGCATCGTCGGGCAACTTTTTACCGCTGGCAAGAGCCTCTGCAGCGCTGGCGACATCTTTATAGCTGCTCTCCTCTTTAAGGAAAGCATCGTAGTCGTAGAAACGATCTGGGTCTAACAGACGTAAACGGGCAAAGTGACTCTGATGACCCAATTGATCCGGGGTCGCTGTCAACAAGAGTACACCGGGTACGACTTCACTGAGTGCCTCTACGACGCGATAAGCGCGGCTAGGCGCATCTTCGGTCCACTCTAGGTGATGAGCTTCATCGACGACCATAAGATCCCAGTCAGCATCTAAGGCTTGCTCTAAGCGTTTCTTTTTACGTAGGAGTTCGAGTGAACAGATAACCAGTTGTTCGGTATAAAAAGGATTATCGTTATCGGCATAAGCTTCGATGCATCTGTCTTCATCGAACACTGAGAATTTGAGGTTAAACCGACGCAGCATTTCGACCAGCCATTGATGGCGTAGTGTGTCGGGGACAATAACCAAAATGCGTTCAGCGCGACCCGTGAGAAGTTGCTGATGAATAATCAGTCCAGCTTCAATCGTCTTGCCGAGTCCAACTTCATCGGCGAGCAATACCCTGGGGGCAAAACGGCGTCCGACTTCATGAGCAATCCACTGTTGATGAGGGATAAGACCTACTCTTGGGCCCTGTAAACCAAGCAGATCCGAGGTCGCTAACTTGTTTCTTAATAACTGGCATTGATAGCGGACGCCGAAACGTTCGAGGCGATCAATTTGTCCGGCAAAGAGTCTATCCTGTGGCTTATTGAAACGGATGTTATGGTTAAGCATGGTCTCTCTCAGACTTGTCTGCTCACCGGTTTCACTGTGAATACCATGATAGATGATAAGGTTATCTTTCTCCTCGACTTCACTAACAGTCAGGCTCCAGCCTTCGTGGCTTTCGGCTTTATCGCCCGGATTAAAAATAACCCGAGTTAAGGGAGCATCGGCGCGTGAGAACAATCTATTCTCATCCGTTGCCGGAAACATCATGGTGACCATACGGCCTTCCAGTGCGACTACCGTACCTAAACCAAGTTCAGATTCGGTATCACTTATCCAGCGTTGACCTAGGGAAAAGGGCATTACTTATTTCTCATCTACAGGGTGAATCTCGAAGGGCGCGTATTTTTACCCAAACTCCTTCAAAGTGCAAGGTTCACGGTGCCATCACTTGAACAAAACGGGTTAACTGTTGGGGCAAATGCTCTCATTTCAGAACCCGTTCTTTTAGTCGAACGAACACAGTCTTGGCGAGTGGGCTAAGCTTCAACCAAAAATGGAAGAATACTGCAATAAGTGTAGCAACTTTTTTGGGCTTATTGTTCCAATTTAAGCCCATGGCTCTAAGGAAGCTTATGAGTACCGCCTCTACGCTTGTAACAAAGATTAAATCCGCATGATTCAACCAATGGCTTGGGTATAACCAAGGCGCTGTCAATTATAGAAAGTTCTAAGTAAGTGATTGATGCGCTATTATATTGGTGTCAGTATGGATTTAAGTGATAGCTTTTTATTTTTCATCGTTGGCAATTTATTTACACTTGGCATACACAGGAGCAAGACCCCAGATCTCAACATCAGACCGATAGAAATTATGGAGGCGCCATGGAACAAGACGACAGAAAGTTGTTTGTACTGGATACCAATGTGTTACTACATGAACCCTTAGCCATCTATTCATTTAAAGAGCATGATGTAGTGGTCCCGATGACAGTTCTCGAAGAACTGGATCAGATTAAAGATAGAAAACGCGATGTAAGCAGAGATGCCCGGGTGGCTATCAGAGCTCTCGAGGATATTCTGGGGGGGAAAACGACCCCTGAGGAGATAGTGCAAGGCGTTAAACTTCCCCGGCGAGAAGATCATGGTGATGCCAGCGGCACACTCGCTATCTTTCCCGATCATCAACTCGAACTGACAGAGTCATCACTTCCCTTAAACAATAACGACAACCGTATTATCAACACGGCGTTGCACTTACAAAAACTCCATCACCCCCGCACCGTCGTCCTCGTGACGAAAGATATCAATATGCGCCTCAAAGCCAAGGGGGCCGGGATTGTACTGGTTGAAGATTATCGTACCGATCAGTTGATCGATGATATTCGCTTTTTAACCAAGGGCTTTCACCAGTTTAGTGGTGATTTTTGGGAGAGAAAAGAACACGTCTCTACCGAAACTCATGGACGACACACCTATCATACCGTTCCTTTAGCCGAAGTTGGAGATGAGAACTTCTATTGTAATCAATATCTTTTAGATGAGGATTCGAACTTTTGTGGTCGCGTCGTTGAACGTGGCGACACAGACCTAAAATTGATGGACCTTGGTAAAGATAGGCTGCTTAATCTCGATGCATGGGGGATAAGGCCTAAGAATATCTATCAGGGCATGGCCCTACAGGCGCTGCTCGATCCTGATATCGATCTGGTCATTCTGACGGGGCCTGCGGGCTGTGGTAAGACGTTACTGGCTTTAGCCGCAGCGTTGGAGTTGGTGGTAGAACGGGGCTTGTATGAAAAGGTGATTGTAACCCGTAATACCCCGGAAATTGCCGAGTCGATAGGCTTCTTGCCCGGAACCGAAGAGGAGAAGATGGCGCCGTGGCTCGCGGCAATTACCGATAGCCTGGAAGTGCTGCACAAAAATGATGTTAACCCTAGTGGTAGCATGAATTACATCATGGATAAGGCCAACATCCAGTTTAAGTCGATTAACTTTATGCGTGGTCGTTCGATTCAGAACTCGATTGTTTTACTCGATGAGTGTCAAAACCTGACCGCATCGCAGATCAAGACCATGATCACCCGTATGGGAGAGGGAACTAAGCTCATCTGTAGCGGTAATCTGGCTCAGATAGATACCAATTACCTAACTGCGGTGACATCTGGTTTAACCTATATTGTCGAGAGGTTTAAAAACTTCGATGGCAGTGCCAATATCTACCTCAATGGTGTTGTACGCTCACGTTTGGCTGAATTTGCCGAGGAGAATTTGTAGCGCTTTTTGACCGAACATGATGTTGATGTTTTCAGTTGGTCGTAAAACTAATGAGGCCTAGGTTAAACCTGGGCCTTATCTATTTGAATCAGTTTGGTAACAAACGTGACTTAAGCCGCGAAACACTCCTATTGCATGTCATTAAAACGCTAATTACCTCTGTATCAAACTGTAAGGTGTGTGTTTGCGAAAAGTCGTTTATAAGACCTTGGTTAACTTTTTATACTAATATAATGTATTCCAACCCGCTATCTTCCTGATACTATATCGTTAATGAATTCATATGGCCTTAGCTTGGATATGCTGGGGAGATATCGCTTTATTCAAGGGTCATGAATGAAACCGACTGAGCCGGATCTTCAACTGAAGTCGCCGATACAGAAAAACTACAATCGTGCTGTTTTTTATACCTATATTGGCGTCATCATCATGGCGCTGATCACAGCCTGGCTTTTCTTCGAGCGAGAAAAAACGCACCTGATGGAGATGAGGGAGGAGCAAGTTGAACGTCATGTACTTCAAATAGATCTGCTACTCGAGTCCAGTATCCGCGCGGTGAAGAGCCTCAGGAACGTGGCGGTCGATCATTTGCGTCTAGGCGAGCTTGTTCGTACCGACAGGTTGCCTCAGTATGAAAAATTCAATGAAAGCGGGCAATTCTTTACCTTAGAGCCCAGTTACGCCACAACCGGTGAACCCTTTACCAACATGGGGCGTATCACAGGATCGGGTTCGCTCAATGGCCGAAGTGACAAGTTTTATCAAGAGTTGGAGATGTTGTTTGAGCTGTCCCTCTCTTTTCCTGTTGCGACAGAAGCCGCACCCAAAGCCTCCTCGATCTATTACATCTCTAAACGTCGCATCATGTCCTATTTTCCCTGGCCATCGGATGAGCAACGATTCAGGGAAGAGCTACTTAACAAGAACCAGTTTCAGTTAGCCACTCCGGCGTTGAACCCTCAACGCAGTGTGTTCTGGAGTCCGGCATATGTCGGTCCGACTGATAAGGGGTTATTGACGACCTTAGGTGTGCCTATTTATCTTCAGGATGAGTTTATCGGCTCTATTAATCTGGATATGACTCTGGCGTCATTGTCCAAACAGATCAGACTCTATTTTAAGATGCCAGGTACGGTTATCTTGCTGGATCAAAATAACAATATTCTCTCCCATAACGGTAATGATGCGACCAATATCAGCCGTGTATTTCATATCAGCCAGAAGATCCCTTCGGCGCTTCACTCTGTTCCTGAATCTGAACTATTTGATGCCCATGAAGGGATTATCCGTAATGGTTACTATATCCACTCGGTTGCCCTGCAAAATGCACCCTGGCGATTGCTTTATCTGCAAGATGAAGACGAGCTCTTTATGGATTCCTGGGAAAAACTGGAGCTGACCTTTATCTTGGTGGTACTCGCCTTGTCAATTTTGGTCACCATAGTTCACTGGCAAACGCGGCGCTCTTTCGTGAACCCTGCTTCGCGCCTGCTGACTCACCTCGAAGGTTGCTCCCAAGAGCCGAGAAAACCACCTGAGAAGATCACTTTGGGCTGGGAGCCCTGGTTCCTGTTGGTGAGTCGAATTTTCGAAGAAAACCAACAGTACACAAGACACCTGGCGGAGCAGAATCGTCGCTTGGATAAGCTGGTGGCACGTCGCACCGAGAGACTAAAAGAGACCACTGAGCGTCGTGAGCGGGAATACGCACTGCTACGATCTCTGCTCGACTCCATTCCTGAAGCGATTGTATTTAAGGATAGAGAGGGCAAATATTTAGGCTGTAATAAGTCCGCCGAGCGCATGCTGGGTTACACAGAGAGTGAGATTATAGGCCAAGAGAGCATTAGGCTGACCACCGATGAGCAATCGGTGCGGATTAAGGCTGAAGATGAGCGGGTCTTGGCTGAACGGACGCCGATACGTTATCAGGAGAAAGTAGAGCTTGCGGGCAAGACGGTATTGCTCGATACCCTGAAACTGCCTTTCTATAATCGCCGTGGCGAATTACTGGGCTTGATTGCTGTATGGCGTGATGTAACCCGAGAATATGAGTCGGCCGAACAGCTCAGATTGTCTGAAGAGCGTTATCATTTAGCCATGGATGCGGTAGAAGATGGTTTATGGGACTGGTACTTAGACTCTGAGCAGATCATCTGTAATCCGGCTTATTACTCTATGCTGGGCTACAAGAGTAATGAGTTCCCCGCGCTGATTTCAACCTTAGATGAGTTGATTCACCCTGATGACCGTATCCGAGTCGAAGAGTATCGCAACCAGTACCTGTCAGATCCTATCGGTGCCTTCGATATCGAGTTCAGAATGCGTGGCAAGAGTGGTCAGTACCACTGGGTGCTCTCTCGAGGTCGAGTGGTTGAGTTTACTATCGATAACCAACCTAAACGTATGGTGGGAACCCATAAAGACATTACTCGCCATAAGAGTAACGAAGTGGCCATGCTCGAAGCCAAGCAAGATGCCGAATCTGCTAACATCTATAAGAGTGAATTTCTGGCTAATATGAGTCATGAAATTCGAACACCGATGAACGCCATTATTGGTATGTTACAGCTCGCTCAGCGCACCTCTTTGACGCCTCAACAGGAAGACTATCTGGATAAAGCTGGGTTTTCCGCTCAGTCATTACTGCGAATTATTAACGATATTCTCGATTTCTCAAAAATTGAAGCCGGTAAGTTAGAGTTGGAAAGGGTGGGGTTCCCGCTGGATAAGGTGCTTGATCATGCACTCGATCTCAATGCCTTAAAAGCACAGCAAAAAGGCGTTGAACTGCTGCTCTATGCGCCAGTGACGGCAGGACTTATTCTAGAGGGTGATCCCTTGCGTCTGGGACAGGTCTTGATCAACATGCTCTCTAACGCGGTTAAGTTTACCCAGAGTGGTGAAATTGAGCTGGGTTGTGAAGATGTGGGTGAACGAGACCATAGAATCACCCTGAAGTTTTGGGTACGCGATACTGGTATCGGTATTGGCAAAGAGCAGCAAGCCAGCTTGTTTGATGCCTTCGCTCAGGCCGATGGTTCAACCACCAGAAAGTATGGTGGTACGGGTTTGGGTCTCTCGATCAGTAAGCATCTGGTGTCTATGATGGGCGGCACGATGGAGGTTCAGAGTGAGATGGGGGTTGGAAGTACCTTCAGCTTTACCATCAGCTTTGAGATCGCCGAAGAGGCAGAAATTAAGCCAATGATCGTACCTGAAAAATTAGGCAATCTTAAGACCTTAGTGGTGGATGATAATCCGACGGCACTGCAAATTTACTCGTCAGTCATGCAAGATTTTCGCTTCGAGGTGGACACGGCTGCAAGTGGCTCAGAAGCTATCTACAAGCTAGGTAAATCTTCAGTTGATCTGTTACTGCTCGACTGGATGATGCCGGAGATGGACGGTATCGGTGTGATCGAAGAGCTGGATCGTATGGTTGCCGATGGTCGACTAGATAAGCGTCCTATTATCATCATGATGACGGCGTACGCGGCCGAGCCACTGCAAAAAGATGTTGAGAAATCAAATATCTTCGCCATGCTGCAAAAGCCTTTCAAAGCATCCGCATTGTTCGATGAAATTATCTCGGCCTTTGCCGATGAACCCAAACTCAATCCGGTTGTTGAGTTGCCAGTAGAGAAGGTGAGTGAAGATGCCGGCAGCGTCTTACTCGTCGAAGATAACTTTATTAACCAGCAAGTTGCCACGGAGCTACTCAAAAGCGCGGGTTATGAGGTGGATGTGGCCGAAAATGGTCAGGTCGCTATCGATATGATCGAAGAGAAAACCTACGATGCGGTGTTGATGGATATCCAGATGCCAGTGATGGACGGATTGACTGCAACGAAAGAGTTACGTAAGCGTTATAGTTCAGCGGCGCTGCCTATTATCGCGATGACGGCACATGCCATGTCTGGCGACAGAGAGAAGAGTTTGTCGGCTGGAATGAATGCGCACATTACTAAACCCATAGTATTGAATGAACTCTTCGATACATTAAGCTATTGGATTAATAATAAAGAGTAATCTCTCAAAGCTCTAAAAACAGAACTTGAAGACGAGTGCTTGCCTGAATCGAGAGATTTTCCCGCTGGTGGAGATGTGGTTATTTCCATCGGGGGGAGTCATTGAAATAATTGCACTTGAGACTGA
>SDWK01000051.1 GCA_004195335.1 Shewanella sp. | reverse complement strand
TATCTCTTGTATACACAACATGCATAAACGCTGTGATTTTGGGAATATATTTTCATGTAACTTATCATGCTAAAACTAAATGCTATCAATAAAAGTTACGGCAACTTAAAAGTGATCGACGATCTCACTTTAGAAGTTTCCAGTGGTGAAGTATTAGGGATCATTGGCCCTAACGGCGCGGGTAAAACAACACTATTTTCAACCATTGCAGGCCAGATTAAGCCAGACAGTGGAGACATTCGCTTCCTAGATAAAGATATCACCCACTCTAAAGCCGATAAGCGTTGCATTGCCGGAATGGGTCGTACTTTCCAGATTCCTAGGCCTTTCCATGGCATGACTGTTTTCGAAAGTGCGCGAGTGGCGGCTAACTTTGGCGCAGGTCTAAGAGGTACCGATGCGAATGACTTTGCATTTAATGCGGTTGAATGCACCGGGTTGTTAAAAAGACTGAACACACCCTGCTCTGAGTTATCTTTGCTTGACAGAAAGCGCCTTGAACTTACCCGTGCATTAGCGACTAATCCAAAATTACTTTTACTGGATGAGATTGGTGGAGGTCTAACTGATCATGAAGTTAATCAGTTAATTGAGATTCTGCAAGGCATTCGGGAACAGGGTATTGCGATTCTCTGGATTGAACATATCGTGCATGCCCTAACCTCATTTGTAGACCGACTGATAGTGATTAACTTTGGTGCCAAAATTGCTGATGACAATCCAGCAGTCGTTATGGCGTTGCCCCAAGTGCATCAAATTTATATGGGGTTAGATGTTAATGACGTTGCTTGAGATTGAAAACCTAAAAGCTGGCTATGGTCCCATTAATGCTTTGTTTGGTGTTGATCTAACACTGGATGAGGGTGAAACCTTAGCACTGATTGGTGCCAATGGAGCAGGCAAGAGTACGCTTCTTCGTACCATCACCGGCTTAAACAATCCGACAGAAGGCACGATTAATTTTGCGGGTAAGTGTATCGATCAATTAGCTGCGCATGAGATTGCGACCCTTGGGATAGCTCTTGTTCCTGAAGGTAGGCGGTTGTTTCCATCACTCTCAGTAGAAGAGAATATTATGATGGGGTCTTGTACTCAACGTAAGGGGCCCTGGACCCTGGAAAAAATCTACCAATTATTCCCTATCCTAAAAGAGCGACGTGAGAATTTGGCAACGATGTTATCTGGAGGTCAGCAACAAATGGTCGCGGTCGGTCGAGCTTTAATGGCAAACCCGAAGCTTCTGCTATGTGATGAATTATCTTTAGGGCTTGCTCCAATCATTGTTCAAGATATTTATAACACTTTACAAGCGGTGTCCCAGGCGGGGGTTAGCTTAATTATTGTTGAGCAAGATATAAACCAGGCAATAAAGGCAAGCGATAGTTTCTTATGTATGCGGGAAGGGGAAATAGTACTTTCAGGAACAAAAAATACCATGAATCGAGAAGAGATTGCTCAAGCCTATTTTGGAACTTAATCGAATGTTTTTATTTTACATAAAAAGAGAAGAACTATGATTGATTGGATCGATACCCTAATACAAGGTGTTCTACTTGGTGGTTTTTTTGCCTTATCCGGGCTTGGATTATCATTGAGCTTCGGAATTATGAAAATCGTTAATATCGCTCATGGTGATTTCATGGTGGTTGGCGCCTATTTGGGTGTGGTCGTCGTCGGCCTTATTGGCGTCAACCCTCTCATCGCAATTGTTTTTATTGCTCCGGCAATGTTTCTATTGGGCTATGTATTGCAAAAAACCATCTTGAATCGAGCTGTTGATGGTAGTGAGCTGACACCTCTCCTTATCACATTTGGCTTATCGATCATTTTGCATAATGTACTCCAAGAATTATTTTCAGCAGATTTCAAAAGCCTCGATGCGGGACCTATCGAAGTTGCTAGTATCACCATAGGATCCATCAATGTTGGCTGGTTCCCTATTATTATTCTGCTTATTGCACTGGCGGTTTATTGCTCTCTTTACTATGTCATGGCATCTACAAAGTTTGGCAGAATTACTCGGGCCACCGTTGATGATCCTGAGATAGCCTCTCTAATGGGAATAAATACCAAGCAAATCTATTGCATGGGAATGGGGCTATCTATGGCAATTATCGGCATTGCAGGCTCCCTGTACGGAGTGAAATCGTCTTTTAATCCGATGTCCGGAGGTGACCAGCTCCTCTTTGCCTTTGAAGCCGTGATTATTGGTGGTATGGGTTCGATTTGGGGCACGATGTTGGGCGGAATGGCGTTAGGGTTATCTCAGATAATTGGCTATCGTATAGATGCCGGTTGGGGTGCTTTTGCAGGCCACCTTGTCTTTTTCATTTTTCTTTTTCTGAAGCCTTCTGGCATTTTGTCGAAAGGAGATCAGTATGCCTGATACAACTGCCGTTAAAAATCCTAACCGTTATCATATTGACAGTTCGGTTAAGGGGCCGATATTGATGGGGATAATTCTAGTTATATTTATAACTTTACCCATTTATACCAGCGCAGGAAACCTACGTCTTATCGTCGAAATTTTGGCAATGATCACTATGGCTCAAGCATGGAATTTACTTGCTGGTTACACTGGTTTTGTTTCTGTTGGTCAGCAAGCATTCATAGGTATTGGTGCTTATGCACTCTTCTTCATTGCTATTAATACGGGTCTCAATCCATTTCTTGTTGTGCCCTTAGCTGGCTTGGTAGCCGCGCTTATCGGTACGATAGCAGCCCCGGCTCTTTTTCACCTGAGAGGGCCATATTTTGCCATTGGCACTTGGGTTTTAGCAGAAATGTTTCGAATCTATGCGATGAATACCGGCTGGCTCGGGGGCGGTAATGGTTTAACTCTTTCCCGTGTTATGAAAGAGATACCCAGAGAGTGGCGGACTAGTGGTACCTACTGGATTGCACTGGGGTTGGCAGCGCTCTCTATTCTGCTGATTTTCTTCCTTTTACGATCTCGTTTCGGTCTGGCCATACGCACAGTGCGTGATAATGAAGCCAGTGCTGAAAGTGTTGGGGTCAACGTATGGGCCGTTAAATTTGGAGTTTTCATTGTAGCATCATTTTTGACAGGTTGTGCCGGAGCAATTTTTTACCTCAACGCGCTGTTTATATCCCCCAATGCAACATTTTCTGTAGAGTGGTCAGCATTGATTATTTTTATCGTAATTATTGGTGGAATAGGCACGATCGAAGGCCCCATTATTGGCGCACTTATTTATTTTATATTAAGGGAGTGGCTGGCAGATTTTGGAACTTGGTACATCATCTCGTTAGGATCAATCGCGATCATTGTGATGATTTATGCTCCCAACGGAATCTGGGGGTTGATTGTGAATAAATATAAGATTCATCTATTTTCCACCGGAGCCAAGGTTATTGGATATCGTAGCTAACAGCATTAAAGTCTGATAATTAAACGAGTATCATTCTATTTATCCTCTAGGATGGTGACCTACTTATAATATCAAAACATCAATGATTCCAGCCAAATAAAATGGAAAGTTTTATGGGAACAATTAAACAAGCAATAGCTAGATCGAACTCCCTAACGACTGTATCAAAGGAAATCACGTTGGCTGCGGCACAGGTCGCTGCTCAAGGAGCGATAGACAGAGCTGAATCCTTGGCGATTAAGGTTTCGGTATCTATCGTGGATAAAGGGGGGAATACTATTGTGTTCCTTTGTCAACCTGGTGCTCCACTTCTCTGCTCGTCACTTGCAGAGGATAAGGCTTATACTGCAATGTGTTTTGGTATGTCTACCTCAGAATGGAGTGGAATACTGGATTCCTCTAAATCTTTAGAGTTAGTTTTACCACAACGAAACCGCTGGGTAGTCCTTGGCGGTGGTTTGCCAATTAAATTATTCAAGCACCTGGTCGGTGGTATTGGTGTATCAGGAGGATCAGAAGAGCAGGATGTGGAATGTGCTGAAGCGGGGTTAGTCGCCCTTAAGTAGAGCGCCTTAACTTTTCACCTGAATCGGAGATTTATCTGATCAGGTATCCCTTGCGGATAAAAAGCACTGCAAGCGTTTGAAACGTGATGAATTCAGGCGCAGCTAGCCGCTAATGGCCGTAGTCCTTAGCAATGGCTGCAACTCAAAGGCAGCACGCTTCAGGCCTTGCTCTTCGGGGCTTCCAGACTGGTTCGCAATTCAGGCACGACTTTGTAGGCATGTCTAGACCTGTCAAAAAGTCGTAACGCAGAGTGCGGATCAGTCTGTAAGCCAGAAATACATTTGAACTTGTTCGCAGGTCTCCTAAGCATAGCGCTCAAAATCGATCAGCGATACCGGTAACAAAGTGTAACTCTATCATATAAGCCATATATTCAGTAAACATGGTATAACATGTCTGTTGTTAGCTTCTGTGTTAAATATCCTGATTAACCATGGCCCCCATTCGATCTACATCGGGCCTGCTTGTGATTCAACCGACCAAATCCTAAATAGCGTGATTTTCATGCTACCTCAGTGGTGTTGTACAATGGCGGCTGCAGAATTCAATTTATAGCCGATTTAGATAGCAGCTCTCCATTGAATTGAACGTAGATCACCAGGGATTCAGATACCAACTCGGATATTTCAGGAAGGGATTAAAATTTATGGACCCGCTGGCTAAGCAACTGGCGCTAACTTCCGCAGGGACCTGGTGGTTCCAAGGCTTAAGGGTGACCGGGCAAAATGCAACGGCAGAGGGTTCAGAAAATCGATCAGCGATACCGGTTACAACGTGTAACTTTCTAATATATGCCATAGGTTCAGTAAACATCGGTATTACAGGTCAGTTTTCAGCGCCTTTGTGAAATGTCCGGGCCAAGTACAATGCTCATGGTTAAACGGTAAGAGGCAGCTAACTGCTGACAGTGGACGCTTCACTTCGTTTAAACAGACGCGTATCACCATGAGTTATCTGCAGTTTAGCGATTCGAAACGATACAACATATCGGCACTTGGGTAGGGTTATCTGCCTGCCGCCATTGTCACATCGATCAAGAGACACCGCTGCAGTGTTTTTAATGGGACAACGTGAATTTACGAATTCCGGTATTTAGCCATAAACTCCCTGTCTATGGCTAAAGAGAGACAATTAGAATCGCATTACATATTTAAAGTGGATTTTATCCCCTTGGAAACGATTCTCAGCTATGGTGTCATGTTGCCACTTTGCAATAAAACTTTGCCCTTTATAGTTATATTGAATTTGCGGTCCAATTGAAAAACCTCTGCCTTTTGAGCTGGCAAGTTTAACGCCATTCTGCTCATCATCCGTTGTTTGTTCGAGATAACATCCACCGAGACCATAAGACCAATCATCAGCATGTTTTGCTACAGTATAATCTACCCTAAACTCATCACCTGATTTATAGTTAGTATCATCATTTTCTTCTTTGATGTTATACATCATCTTCACAGACGCTTCGAAGCCTGATTCGTTCAAGTAAGTTGTAGCAAAAATAGGTTCATAGGAGATATAGTTTGCTCCGATTCTTTCAAGCGGTTTATCAGTGTCCCACCTGCCTGTCGGAAGGTCTATATCAAACGCCGCAACAAAATGCCACTCAGGGTAGTGCCAGCCGAGTACAAGGGGGCTTATAACCATATCCCCCAGCCCTGAAGCGGTGGCACTTCCTCCCGGAGTTGTTATTTTTTGGTGTACCAGAGGCAGCACCATATGCACGGCATAATCGGCGCCTAATATTTTAGTTTCTGTGACATGAAGAAAACGTAATGCGTCAAAGGCTGCTTCAACTTTAACATCGGGAACGGTGTTTCCATCATCATCCTGTAACTCGCCACTAAAGTAGCCAGCGTAGTTAATAAAATAAGTTCCTGCGGGTGGCAAGGCACCTGCCATAAAACCTTCTGCTCCCGCATTGTATTGATCTGGCCCCTCTTTTGCCATCGCACTCGAAGCTAATGAAAGCCCTGCAATTACTGCAATTGTCTTAATATTATTCATTCAAACCTTCCTTATTTTTATATAGAAACAACCTGTGAGGATTGACTTTCTTATATTTCAAACTCAGCTTACATCGTCTATCAATGCGTCAAAAACAAATATTATTATTTCCCCCATCTATCTTCTTCGCAGAAATAGCCATTGGATATCAAACCTCACAACAGCTAGAATATACTGCTGCAGCGCTTTAACGGCATGTTCTTTGATGCCAGTTAATTGTTCCAATCTGCCAGCATTTGTTTTAGTCGGCCAAGAAGTTGACTAGTTATGCCAAATTACATGTTTTCATGTATGAGATGAAGAAAAGAATTTTTTACTTAAATTTTAGCCTGTGCATATATTTCACAGAGCCCATTATCAACCACTGCTCACTTGATACTTATAATCTTCAGAATGCCTTTGACGACGCATAAGTATTAAGGAAGGTCTGATCAAGTAGCTCCAGACCTTCTTATCTTGTTATTTCAGCCTGATAAGGCTGGCATAGCAGGTCTGTTGATTTTTTCTGGCCTAATAAGGCTAAATGCCGCTCAGCAGACTGATTCACCCTATTACCAGTAACTTTCTACTAGCTTGGAACAGGTTCGATAAAACAAACGGCATATTGAGCTGAGAGCCATTTTTCTTCATTCCCCTATCGCGGGCTTTGGTAAAACCGAACTGGCACTTTATCACTCGGAACGGATGTTCGACCTTGGCTCGAATACTTGCCCTTGTCCGCTCTATTGCACGATTGATTTTGTTGATCCTAGTTCATTTCATCATTGCTCTAATGCGCGCTGGGCTTTCAGCAACATGCCACTCTGTTCGCTATGAATAAACGTTTTTCTTTTGGTCACGCCTTAATAACCCGCATCTGCAAAGACGTACGCCTCCTCTTCGTGCAGCAGGTGTTCCTCTTGATTGAGATCGTGCTCATGAGCTGGCGTACAAGTCACGCTATGAACCAACCCGGACTGAGCATCGACACCGTTGTGAGCTTTCAGTCGGGTAAGGTCAGTGTGTTACCGCACCATCCTCTCCTAAGAACCGTACATGAGTGTCACCCCTCATACGGCTCAAGCCTTTCAACAGCCTCAATGAGACCGGGCTTCACTACGGAATATATCTAGCGTTGCCTTGGCGATACGCACTTGGGGTCGTCTCACTTCCTTCTCGATTTGTCTCAAGTTATGGAGCTATACATGTTCGGGGGGCGAAGGTTCACCAGTACCCGAGACCGCCGTTTACACTTGGGTTTCCGGTACCCCATCATCTGCTTTCCTTCGTTAAACGATTACTCAAGTTATCTCGCCATGAAAAACCCAGTGGAAGTCTGGCCGCTTTCGCGCCGGATGATATTTCGCCCCGTATCCTCTCGATTACGGAGAGACCTTCGCTTTTTCCACCTTCCTTTACCCGCAGTACCAACAGTGTTCCTTACAGTTCAGCTGTCGGTTATGGCAGCACTACGGGCTTACCCTGTTCTACATGTATTTCAGAGCGGGACGGACCTCTCCATTTCGCTGGCGGCACAGCGTTCATGATGGGCTATTGGTAAGATCCCATCCCTTGCCGCACACCTTTTGGTTCAAGCCGGTCAGTATCTTTGGCTTGTCTGGCATGACGACGTTCATAAGAGATTCACATCTGTTGGCCGTAGCCGCTCGTCCATAGCCGGAGCGGCGCGAGCACAGCACCCAGAACGTTGGAGCGGAAACATCAGAAACTGGTCGCTGGCACCGACCGTATACTTGAACCCAGAACGGGAAACAGTACAGCCAGATAAACTACAAGCTGCTTAACAAGCTTACGCGACATCTACCTTGAAAATCACCGCCTATGTGCAGCCGAATCAGGTTTACTTTCGTTACGTACACCTTACTTCCTATGGCTTCCTTCAGACCCCACCGTTAGCCAGTGACGCCCTTGCCATTCAGATTGTCTTCCCCTCGGACGGGGGACGTGGTTATCTTTCAAACCACTGGGTTTGCCGGCTTTGCCGGACAAACAAAAAACTGGGCCGATCAGATCGGCTCCCAGATCGGCTGGACGAGAGATAAAGTACGGATACTAACCGGGGCGGTTGGTGCTAAAGAATCCGAAATAATTACTGAGATAACCATTTCTGGCCTGACTGAGCTAGATGAATCTTGGCAAGAGCTCGGTGATATAGACGCGCACAAGAGTTGGAGTAAGGAGTTGGAGCCACACATTGTCTCAGGTTCACAGTACTGGGAAATACTGCGTATTGTTTAAGGCTAGCCCGGATTAAGCCCCCACTCTGGAACTGATCCGCAGGATAGACACAAGAGTCACCTGGCGGGGCACTTACCTTAGCCACAAGAACGTCACCAGGAAAAACGTGGCAAACCGACAACTATCCTGCCACGGGGGGAAAGCCAACTTCAAGGCGCTGTGCCTTGATGGCAAGGTCATTGTTACGCGTCGTAACAAGCCTTCTCAAAGGCAAGGAAACGAGAATAAAGAATACTGGCGCGCCAGTGAAGAACCGGCGCGCCGCTAAAGTTGGTTACTTGATAGCAACTATTTTTGTCTGGTTGGCGACCTTCGCCTGATTCGCCCGATGAACGATGTAGGCACGAATCGCCTCAACATTCTCGGCCTTCAGGTATTTGGAAAAGTTCGGCATACCATTGTTTTGTAACGCCCCATCGAGAACCACTGAGCGGAAGCTCTCGGCGTTACCGATTCTTTCGCTATAGCGGAGGTCCGGGATCAGGCTTCCGGTCACCGCCGTATCGCCATGGCAACCGAAGCAGTGATCCTGATAGTTGGCCAAGCCGGTCTTGAGGATTTTCTGATCACCGAAATTGGCCGGTGGGTTCAGTTTTAACACGACCGTCTCCAACTCGGGCAGGGTCTTGTTGGCGCCGATTTTAAAGGTCAGAATGCGGTTGACCTTACCCCGAGCCGCCTTGCTCATGGCCTCGCCGAGAATAGCCGGGACCGCTCCGCCCCAACCTGCAAGAACCGAAACATACTGCTGGCCATCGATCTCGTAAGATATGGGGGCGGCGACGATTCCGGTCTGGGCGAAGAAAGACCAGACTTCCTCGCCAGTCTTGGCGTCGCGTGCCTTAAAGTTGCCCTGTCCGTCGCCTTGGAAGATCAGGTCGCTGGCGGTGGACAGCAGGCCGCCGTTCCAGGGCACGGGTTGATCCACGGACCAAGCAGATTTTCCCGCGACCGGATCCCAGGCGATCAAACTCCCTTTGATCATGCCGCGAATAGCTTTGCGGATGTTGAGATCTTCGGGCATCGCCGCCTGGGCCATATCGATACCCAGGTCGATCTTATTGGGTTCATAGTTGAAGGCATCCTTAGCCGCTGGCGGAAAGGCAAAGGGGATCTCCATGGCTGGAATGTAAACATAGCCGGTATTCGGGCTGTAGCTCATGGGCTGCCAGTTATGGCCGCCAAAGGGGCTGGGGAATTGGGGAACAGCTTTACCGGTTATGGAATAACGCGCCGCCGGATTGACCACGGGACGGCCGGTGAACGGATCAATAACCGAAGCCCAGGTCGTGGTAACGTAGTTTTTACCCGAGATCAGCTCGCCAGTCACCCTGTCCAGCACGTAGAAGAATCCGTTTTTGGGCGCTTGCATCAGCACCTTGCGGACCTTGCCTTCGATCTCCAGCTCGGCCAGAATCATGTGCTGGGTTGCGGTGTAATCCCATTCTTCGCCCGGCGTGGTTTGGTAATGCCAGCGATATTTGCCGGTATCGGCATCCACCGCCACAATGGAGGAAAGGAAGAGGTTGTCGCCGCCGCCGGGACTGCGAATGGCGCGATTCCACGGCGAGCCGTTGCCGACACCGACAAACAACAGGTTCTGCTCGGCGTCATAGGCGAGGCTGTCCCAAACGGTGCCGCCGCCTCCATATTTCCACCATTCGCCCGTCCAGGTGGCCAGGGTTTTATTGTGGATCTCATTTTCCTGTGGGTTCTTAGGGTTGCCGGGAACGGTGTAGAAGCGCCATACCTGCTTCCCCGTTTCGGCGTCATAGGCCGAGACGTAACCACGCACTCCAAATTCGGCCCCGCCGTTACCAATTATCACCTTACCATTTACCACGCGCGGCGCGCCGGTGATGGTATAGGCCATTTTCTGGTCGACGGTGAGGGTCTGCCAAACCACTTTTCCTGTCTTGGCGTTAAGAGCGATCAAACGGCCATCGAATGCGCCTAGGTAAACCTTACCATTCCAGACGGCGACACCGCGGTTAATCACGCCGCAACAGCCCTTGGCTGCGTAGGCTCCTTCGATTTCAGGGTCAAACTCCCACAAGACCTTACCCGTGACCGGGTCAAGCGCCAAAACATGGCTCCAGGCGGTGGTGGTGTACATAACCCCGTCTACGACGATGGGTGTGGCTTCCATGCCGCGTTTGGTCCGGGTGACCACATCATGGCTCCAAGCAAGCCCCAGTTTTCCTATGTTGTCCTTGTTTATCTTGGCCAGTGGGCTGAAACGCTGTTCGGAATAGGTCCGTCCGTGGCTCATCCATGAACCAGGCTCACTGTCGGCATTGATAATTCTGTTGCCATCCACATTCGCCGCCATGGCGGCTGTGGGGGTCGCCACAACCGAGGCGATGATGAGCATTCGAAGTGTTTTTAACACGAGTTCAGCCCTCCCTTAAATGCGGTAGCCGTTTGTTCGGCCCGGCTGTTTGTAACGTTTTTTTAGCGCTGGCACTAAGCAGCGACAGTCCAGCTATACAGTTGTGTTGGTTGGTTTTCAAAGTGGGTCACTCTCATCTTATTCTTAGAATGTGGCAATTTAAAAGCCCCCCTGCCTGATCATATCCGACCTGACTTAATAGAAGGGGTGCACCAGTTGTATTGGCAAGTTACGCCGCTTGTGTAAATAAAGATTCGGCTAATTGTTTTGATTTGTGCTGATTTGTGCGCAAATGTAACAGGATGCAACCGTCGCCATCTCATCCTTCCAGCGCCGATAAAACCGGCCGTTGCCCGGCCTCATCGCATCAGATCATCTGCGCAGGCTGCTCTTTCCGCGCACGCTCACTGTTCCGGAGTTCCAGTCGATGTCATCAAGTTCGAGAAATGCCACTTCGCTAGAACGCAATCCCAGTCGTGCGTGCAGCAACAAAATGGCATAGTCGCGACGCCCTATCGCCGTGCGCCGATCGATGTTCGACAACAACTGGCGGGCTTGATCCGCCGAAATCGCGCGAGGAATCGATGACATAGACCAGCAGGGCACAACAGGAACAGCAGCGGCCAAA
>SDWK01000101.1 GCA_004195335.1 Shewanella sp. | reverse complement strand
ATGGCAAACTTATTTCGCTGGGTTTGCCATTTTTTGCATTTTTGTAAGAAATAAGATATATGTACTTGGAATTGAGGTGCTTCCTCTCTCCCTGTTTAAAAACATCTTGACATACCACTTTGTGGTTTTTTAGATTAAGCATTAGTCTAAAGATAAATAAACATGATAAAATCAAAGGCATTGATTATAAAAAGTCTGAAAATAACCTTACCCACGGGAAGCTGCGCCAAATAAGGAGGGCAAGGATGAAACAATCAGAGGCTAAGTCTCAAATAATAAGGTTATGGTTATCACGGCCTGAAGAATCAAGGAATGAGAACGAAACCGCTAAATTCGCATGGAAAATATTAAAAGAAAGACCTGATTTAACGTCCTTTCGTTGTGTTGGTGATAGATACCAAATTATAAAATCTTGGCTAATGCAACATATATAGGCAACCAGTTCACAAAGGCGTTACCTGGAAAAAGTCTGAAAAATAACCTGTAACCGAAAGGTTGACATGGACTGATTATCATTACCCCATTTCTAATAGAGAGGTGGGGTTTTGTGTTTATGATATCTGTATATCAATTGTTTTTTTGAATGGTGTAGATACTGGCAAGAAAGCACAACTTTTGAATCATACCAAATTTGAGTCTGATGGTATGATATCACAGGTTTCTTGTGGGCTTTGATAATCTCAATGTAGTGCGCCACGAGCGCACTTTTATATAAAAGTGTGCGTAACTGCGCAAAAGATGAGGGAAGGCCCCTCGGAGCCGGTTTGCAGGAGCAGGCTTCAAACCACCTAAAGCTGCGTTGGTAAAGAGCCAAGGTAGTGAGCGTTTAGGAGAAGTCACGGCATAGGATCGTGGCAGGTATGACTCAGAGAGACGAGCGCAAGCGAACCACTCGATGAGGCGTCGAAAGATTATGGACGAGGTCAAAACTGGGCTTCTATATTGGGTTCAGGATAAGTTTAGGGGAAACTTGCTTACTGCCTAAGCGGCCTCCGGCGTAAAGATGGCGTGACTCTGAGTTAGGCTTTTGTGTGGAACGTGGGAACCTGTCGTTTCGATGTTAAGGGAGAAATTCAAGTGGAGATCCCACGAGAATGAGAGTACCGATGCGAAGCACAGGGGCGGAGCAACCCGTAGTAGTGATGAAGTTTCTGTAATGGAGGTGGAGCGAAGGGGTTGCATCGATCAGCTTTAGGAAGTGGTCAACCAATTATTGGGAGGAGCCATTGAGTAAAGCAAAGCCGATTAGTATTTGCAAACGAGTTGTATTTGATGCTTACAAGCGGGTAAAAGCCAACCAAGGGGCAGCCGGTGTAGACGGAGAGTCGATTTCAGATTTTGAGCAAGATTTGAAGAACAATCTTTACAAGATCTGGAATCGCATGTCTTCGGGCAGTTATTTTCCGCCAGCGGTGCGATTGGTTGAGATCGCTAAAAAGAGTGGTGGTCAAAGAAAGCTGGGCGTACCGACAGTATCGGATCGTATCGCACAGATGGTAGCTAAGATGTATTTTGAGCCGGAAGTTGATCAATATTTTCATCCGGATTCCTATGGCTATCGGCCCGGAAAGTCAGCGATTGAGGCCGTTGGTGT
This sequence comes from Shewanella sp., assembly GCA_004195335.1. GTDB lineage: Bacteria > Pseudomonadota > Gammaproteobacteria > Enterobacterales > Shewanellaceae > Shewanella. Next base: position 1,861 of record SDWK01000101.1, on the reverse strand, counting down.
GGCGCGCAAGAGATGTTGGCGCAACAACTGGGTTGTTGATCTTGACATTAAGGGTTTCTTTGACAACATCGACCATGAGTTGTTGATGCGTGCGGTTCGCAAGCACACGGATAGCAAATGGCTATTGCTCTATATTGAGCGGTGGTTAATAGCTCCGGTGCAGGTAGCGGATGGCACACTTGTCAGCCGTGAGAAAGGCTCACCGCAAGGTTCGGTGATCAGTCCGCTTCTGGCCAATCTGTTTTTGCACTATGCATTTGACGAATGGATGAGGCGCAACTACGTTAACATACCGTTTGAACGTTATGCCGACGACATCGTGGTGCATTGCAGAAGCGAGGAGCAAGCCAGAAGGATCAAGTCGGTCATCGAGGAGCGTCTCAATCAATGTCGCCTGGAACTCCATCCTGAGAAGACGAAGATTGTCTATTGTAAGGATTCAAGCAGGCGAGGGAGTTATTCAAACGAAAAATTCGATTTCCTGGGTTATAGGTTTCAACCCCGGCTATCGAAAAATCGTTATGGAGAATTCTTTGTGAGTTTTCTGCCAGCTGTTAGCACAGAGGCGGCTAAGTCAATGCGGAGAACAATCAGAAGTTGGCGAATCCACCGCATGACCGACAAGTCTATTAATGATCTGGCCTGTATGTTTAATTCTGTGATTCGAGGCTGGATTAATTATTACGGAAAGTTTTACAAGTCGGAGCTTTACCCAATCTTAAATCAACTCAATGGCGCATTGCAACGATGGGCCATGCGGAAATACAAAAAGTTGCGCCGTCGCAGACGCAGGGCCTTTTACTGGCTTGGGCGCATTGCGAAACAGAAGTCTTACCTGTTTGCGCACTGGCGACTGGTACGACAATCGGCTGGTCGATAGGAGCCGGATGAACCGAGAGGTTCACGTCCGGTTGCGTGAGAGACTGTGGGGGAGGTTCCCTCGGTCCACTCGACTCACAGATCAACGAAAAATTGTGATAGGAAAACATCAAAAATCAGCTCATCGATAATCCTCTGTACTTTGAAAGAAGATTATGATAGCCGAAACCTCTTGAAACTTTTCAAACCATATTTGCTTAAGCAACAGTTTTACATAAGGAGATTGCCATGAAAATCATCACCATTTTGGGGAGCCCGAGAAAAAAAGGAAACACTGCTAAAGTACTCTCAATGTTTGAAAATAAGGTCGAAAAAAAACATGAAATTGAACGGATTAACATCACCCAATATAAGGTGGGCGGCTGCCTTGGATGCTATAAGTGCAAGGAAAAAAAGGATGAGCCCGGCTGCGTTCAAAAGGATGATGCATTGACCATATTTGAAAAAATGATTCAGGCCGACGCTATTGTATATGCTTCACCGCTTTACTGTTGGAGCTTTACTTCTCAGATAAAACCCCTGATCGATCGGCACTTTTGCCTAGTATCCGGTGATGGTACACCTGACCAAGATTCCCTTATCAGCGGCAAACCGGCTGCCCTGCTTGTGACCTGCGCTGGCCCTATTGAAGGTAACTGTGACGCCATCCAAGGTATCTTCACAGGCTTTTCCGAATATGCCAAGCTGACGGCAAAAGGCAATTTTATTCTGCCCTTCTGCACAACACCAGATGCCATTGGTGATAAAGGAATCGAGCTAGCTGAAAATCTAGCCGAAGCGATAACCGGATAAAAAAAACCATCAAATACTTTTCGGAAAAGAACCATCTACAAAATTCATATATTCTCAATGTATCTGTACTTTGTTGATACCTTGGTTCCTTGCAAGGTATGCCATGTTCGATTTCGATTATAAATTTTGAATTTCCATGAATTGAAGGTGTAGGTGCTAAGCCTTAAACTCCCTAAATACTGCTTTGGAT
>SDWK01000098.1 GCA_004195335.1 Shewanella sp. | reverse complement strand
TTCCCGTGCAGTCGGCTTGCGGCCCGTGTACTTCCCTGCCTCTTTGGCCCTAGCGATTCCCTCGGCCTGTCTCTCTAACATCATTCCTCGCTCGAACTCAGCGATCCCTGCAAGCATAGTCAGCATCAGTTTACCGGTGGGGGTGTTGGTGTCGAGGTTGATGTTGAGAACCTTGAACATCACCCCCTTCTCTTCCAGCTGATCTACGATCTCAAGGAGGTGACGAGTGCTGCGAGCAATCCGATCCAGCTTAGTGACAACCACTGTATCTCCCTCGCGAACAAATTCGAGCATGAGGCCGAGTTCGGGACGGTCCCTACGTACCCCACTGATCTTCTCTTGGTAGACCTTCTCTAGTCCGGCTGTGTCAAACTGATCTAGTTGGGACTCGAGTGACTGACCTACCGTGCTGACTCGCGCATATCCGATTGCTGCCATGCTGACCTCCGACTATCAATAGATTCAAGGATGTTCTGATAATGTGCTACCAAAACGCAGAAGTCAACTCTATTGATAGATTTATTCGGGGGCCAGACATCTATCACACGGGCATGGTCTTATGATAACTGGCAAGCAGTCCTTGTAGCCATGCTATTGCTATCCTCAATCATCTATAAACTTCCATATTTCTTGTTGAACTATTTCAATCAATGTAGGGATGTAGGGTTATGTACCTTTTTCTTATTCTTGTTTAGATAATAGGTATATATAAAATAGTTTCCACATAACCCTACATCACCATGCACGCATCAATTAGTTTTCTTCGGCCAGCAAGCCAATGCCGCTAACAAACATACCAGCACTACGTTTCTTCTTCTCGAACCCCTTATCAGTAAGGGCCTGACCGAAAAGCTTCAGGTTCAATACTTGGTCTTCACAGTCGGAAGCCCATTGCTTATACGCTTCATGAAGGTCTCCTGTGCGAGCGCTACACCTGTCCTTCTTCACGCAGCAATCGGTGAGGAATTTCTCCACCTGATCATTATCGGCAAGGTAATCATTGGTAGCCTTCTTAACAGAATCTGGGATTCCTAGATTTTCTTTCTGCCACATATAGCAACCTTCGACCATCCAATTAAGGATACCTGACGCTTCATTCGTCAGCTTACGCTGCAGGTCGTAGTCAATCTGATCGGCAGGTACGGTGTAGTCGAATGGAATCATCCTGATTCGTCTTGCGATACCCAGATCCATACCTGAGATTTGCGGCTTATAGTTCGTAGCAAAGAAGATCTTGAACTTCGGCAGAAATTCAATTTGGCTCTTCTGATACATTCCTCGGCACGAGATGACCTCTCCACCGGTCATCTGTTTAACTAGGGCCTCTGCCAGTTGCTGGCCTCGCTCACCTTCTGATGCCGTAACAAACCTTGCGCCACGCAGGGCCATCAGATCACTTCTAGGCGCACTCCCATCACTATTGCTGCGCTTCATAAATGTGTCGGGTTGTGCCTGTGTAGTGTAATCACCGAGAATTTGTTTCACGGTATTAAGGAATGTACTCTTCCCATTTCTTCCATTACCCCAGAGCATGAACATGCATTGCTCTGAAGTGTCACCTGTCAGGGCATATCCCATAGCCTTCTGAATCCACAGCAGTAAATCTTCATCGTCTTTGAAGATCTCCGATAAGAACTTGATCCAATTAGGGCATGTAGCATCAGGGTCATATTCTGTTGGTGCGATCTTGGTCAGTAGATCCTCACGGTCATGCGGGTAGAATATTTTCATTTGCAGATTTAGGGTTCCGTTAGAGAGGTTCAGCAGGTAGTTGTCTTTGTCCATCCAGCTAGAGTGTGTAGAGACAGCCTCAGCTACTTGTGCCGATCTGACCATCTCGCGGATACGACTACCGGACTGACACTTCCTACCCCATTTCATTGTCTCAGTCAGATCTACAAAGGATCTCTCGGCCTCGATTTCAGTGTGTATATTGCGTACTGTTTTCTGAGCGTAGGCCTCAATCCTCTTTGTTCCATCTGGCACCCACCGATTACCGTCCCAAATCAACCAGCAACCAAGATCATGACAATATCTTACGCCTTTACCGTGCTGGTGGATGAACCGGTCAGCGTTTCCCAAGTCAGTCAGGGCAAATCCACCTGACGTTACATCTTGTTTCGATTCAGTTTTCACTGCAGCTTTTTCATGATTCATGATATTTTCCTTTTTAGATTGTTGTTATCCCTACAGGTTGCTCGAACAAGCTGTAGAGGGCTTAAGAAACACCAAAGGCGATGCTTAGTATTCTAAGTTTCGCCTTTTCCATTTGTTTTTCTACGTTTTCCAGCTGCATGTTGCAGGATCCTTATTCTTTACTTTTCAAATACTTACCTCCTTTCTTGGTGGGTTTAAGTACGCTCAAAATTGATCACCCAAACGATACAAACAGAAATACCTGTGGGCCTCAAAGGGTCACGGGTATTGTGTTTGTATTTTAGTAATGGGTGATACTGGGCAAGGTGAAGCGCTAAACCATACCTGTTGCGTAGTCTTGATGACCAATAGTGCTGTCAGAGAAAGTCCCTAGCTGCTAGGGGAGTAACTCTCACGGAGCATGTTGCCAATTCATGGTATTGTTTTTACTGAATGATATCAATAGGTTAGCACGAGAAATGCCTTATGTCAATCTGGTCTGTGCGATATAGCATGTCGCTTTTTTGCTGTTCGGGTGGGGCAGTTTGGGTAGCCAGATAGAAGACTGAAGCGAAGTTTACTACCGCCCCCCCCCATACGACTGAACAGTGCCCTTCCAGCAAGGATTCTTCCCTAGTCGCTAGGGGAAATACTGAGTAAGTGGATTGAGAGACTCGGAAAAACCTCAACATTTTTGTTAGCTGTGCGGCAGGCCAACTCATATCGATTAGTACTCCCGTCGGTCTTTATCCGGTCTTTGTAACACCTATAAACCCTAAACAAACATGGACTATACTAATCGGAAGGGCAGTATCCATGGCCTTCCTACGTAACATCGCGCCATACTTCTAAGGACCCATAAGGCTACAGTCATGCACCGCCAGCCAAGCAACTATCTCGACCATCTCTTTGACTGATTGGAGCAACACTGGTACAAGGACTGAGACAGCCTGAAAGAACCTCAAACAATTACCGGGAGTAATACCAGCAGACAGACAGGTTATCAGGACATAGAAGGAACGTAGGCTAACAGCGAGTTCACGCCCAGTTCATCCAAATTTACAGGAACACCCGCGCTCTGGTTAGCCGAGCATGATGATCGACCGGATCGAGGGGCGCCCGCTGGAACTGGAAGCGATCTACGCCATCCCTCTGGAGCGCGCGACTGAGACAGGCTCCCCAATGCCACAGGTCGCCATGCTGCACCTGATTTTCTCAATCCATGTCAGACAGCAGCTCGCCACCGACCCCGACCTGCTCGCGGCTGTTTTCGTGTAACAAAACGATGATCTTCTCCTGCGGCAGGGCATAAGCCTTGACTGCGGCGTCGGTCAGTTCACGAATAAGCGCACGCCGACGGTCGAGATCGGCAATTCTGGGCCCTTCAAGGGTAATAATCGGCATAGTAAATCCTCCTAAGTGATTATCGACAGGATAGGGCGCTGCTCAATCAAAAGCAACCCTCTGGCAACTCTCGTTAAACAACATAATTTTGTCTCGCCCCCACAGACCCCTTCTTTTTACTCGATCGTGCGTGCTATAACCGAAACAGCTGAATTTAATCAACTACAAGGAGAAATAAGCATGGGTTGGCTTTCGGGAATAATTGGTGGTGGAATCGGCGCAATGGTCGCGGGCCCCTTCGGTGCGATGATCGGTGCGGCAATCGGCGCGAACATGGGCGGAAAGAACTCAGTCCAGGGGAGCCAGGTCGGTTTCTCCAATGCACAACGCAAGCAGGCGCTCTTCTTCACCGCAGCCTTTTCGATGGTCGGCAAACTGGCCAAGGCCGATGGCCGGGTCTGCGAAGATGAGATTGCGGCGATCCATCGTATTTCGCGTGAAGCGCTCGGTCTGGATGCCCAAACCCAGAAATTCGCGATCAATATCTTCAATCAAGCCAAAGAGAGCTCTGACAGTTTCGCCAGCTACGCCCGCCAATTTGGTGAGCTCTTCGGCCAGGAACCACAACTCTGCAACTCCATGATGAGCTTTCTCTTTGAAGTCGCCATGGCCGACGGCGAGCTACACCGCAGCGAAGAGCAGATGCTGCTCGAAGCCAAGCAGGCCTTCCGCTTACACGACAGCGTCTATCAATCGATGCGCAGTCGCTACACCGGCACAGCAACCGGCAGCCAGAGCCTGGCAAAGCACTATGAAATCTTGGGAGTCACTCAAGGGGCTAACAAGGCAGAGATCAAAAAGGCCTACCGCCTGAAAGTTTCCGAATACCACCCGGACAAGATCGAGGGGAAGGGCTTACCGCCTGAGTTTATCAAGTTCGCCAACGATAAGGTCGCCGAGATTAACGGCTCATACGATGCGGTGATGGCGCAACTATAAGTTGCGCCACCTCTTTAAAAAACAAGAGGGGCTCCGTTTTTTAGGAAC
>SDWK01000047.1 GCA_004195335.1 Shewanella sp. | reverse complement strand
CTCTGAAACTGGTCGACACCGGGCTCCAGCTCGTGAGCCCGAGGGGAAAGATGTCGCGACCGAGTCCCGGCCTTGCCCTGATCGACGGTCGAGAGCTCGCTGTGGGTCTCGATGCGGAACGCAGCGCGCGCCTCAATCCCCGGCGCCTTCACACCAGGTTCTGGCAGGATCTCGGAACCGCACCACTTGGTCGTCCCTTCCCCGGTTATCTGCGAACGGCTGCCGACCCGAGCCGGCCGGATTTCAAGGGGATAGTCGCGGTTCTCAGAGAGAGTTTCTGGGCTCTCTGTCTACCCCTACTGATTTTCGGCGGCATCTATTCAGGAATGTTCACCGCAAACGAAGCGGCCGTGGTCGCTTGTTTCTATGCCTTCTTTGTTGAGATTTTCATCCACAAAGACATGAAAATCAAGGATATCAAGCAGGTCATCGTCAGCTCATCGGTCACCTCCGCAACCTTGCTGATAATCGTCGCCGGAGCTTCGGTGTTCGGCGAATATCTGACCTTTGAACAGATCCCGGATAAAATTGCGACTGCTGTGGTCAGCCAGATATCGTCTCCGTGGGTTTTTCTACTCGCTGTGAATATCATGCTGCTGGTGGTCGGGATGTTCATGGACATTATTTCAGCAACCTTGATTCTGACCCCAATCTTCTTGCCACTGCTCGCCTCTTTCGGTATCGACACCATGCATTTCGGTCTGCTGATGACGATAAATCTGGGGATCGGCTACTGCACTCCACCGCTAGGCGTCAGCCTCTACATCTCTGGTGCTGCGGTTGACCGCAATCTGGTTTACGTCTCCAAGGCGGTTATGCCATTCCTCTTGATTCAGATTGCGATCCTGCTGATCCTGACCTATTGGGCTGACCTTGTCCTCTTCTTACCTCGCCTGGTTTATGGCTGATGGCGACGCCACCAAAAACTAAGGAGTTTGGTATGACCCCAAGAGTACTTATTCCTATCGACGAGTCGGAAACGGCACAAAAAACGATTCAAGCCGTTATTTCCAACCAGGAGCTAATGCCGAGAGAGATTTTCCTTCTCCATGTCGTTGATGTCCATCTGGTCCAGCGCCTCGTTCCTGATATCCAGAAAAACATGGTCTACGAGACTGCTGAAAAATCAGGCAAACGCATTCTTGAGAAACTTGCCAAGCCTTTTCAGGACGCAGGCTTTGAACCGAAGCTGCTGCTTGAGCTGGGGACCCCCGGCATAGAGATCATGAAAGTTGTCGAGGAGCAAAACATCCAACTGGTGATACTCGGTCGTCATCCCGGCGGCGGAGGCCTCCGTGACATTATGTTTGGATCTGTGGCAAACTACATTGTGCATGCAGTCAAGTGCCCGGTGTTACTCTTCTGAATTCCTCATGCCAAAGGTGCGGCATCTAATGGATACGCAGTTTCTGCAAAGTGCTGATTTCATCGACAGCGATGCTGTCAATATTAGGAATTTTGCGGAAGAAACGGTCCGTGATTCTCAGTCACAGCAAGAAAAAGCCATTGCTCTTTATTACCGGGTGCGCGATGGAATTCGCTATACTCCCTACCTTGATTTTAGCGACCCGGAAATGTATCGAGCCAGCAGCGTATTACGTAATGGTTATGGCTTTTGCATTTCCAAGGCCTCACTTCTTACGGCCTCTGGTCGCGCACTGGGAATTCCATCACGGATTGGCTTTGCCGACGTCAATAACCACCTCAACACCCCTCGTTTACGTGAAATGAATGGTGGTGATTTGATGCGCTGGCACGCTTTTACAGAATTCTACCTGCACGGAATATGGGTGAAATCAACTCCGGCTTTCAATCAGGAACTCTGTACCAGATTCCGCGTCAAGCCTTTGGAATTCAACGGCCGGGATGATTCAATCTTCCACCCTTTTGATACTGATCAGCGCAAGCACATGGAATACGTCTATGAGCGCGGTTCCTTTGCCGATGTCCCATTTGCTTCCATTACAGCAACTTACAAGAAGTACAGCCCCAAGCTGTTCGACAGCAACGCTGACGGCGATTTCGCTGCTGATGCAGAGTTTTCATAGATATTACGAGGAATCCATGGATATCAAACAACGGGTTAAGCGACTTTTAAGCCGGATGCACAAAACTCCCCAGTACCCAAGCCAGGGTGCAGTACTCTTTGTCGACCTTGAACAACGTAGCTGCCAACGCGGCTACATGCCGCTTAATGCGGTCCAGCACTTTCTGGCTGGCCGAGGTGGCAACATGTACCTGCTCTACAATCTGCTGCAAGAAGAAAAGGACGCACTTGATCCTGAAGTGCCATTGATTTTCGGCGTCGGAGTCCTGACCAGCAACATGCCGGGGGCCACTCGCGGCAACGTCACCAGTCGCTCACCGGAGAGTCGCGCGATCCTTGACAGCAACGCCGGTGACTACTTCCCTACCTATCTTAAACGCAACGGCTACGACCATCTGGTCCTCTACGGCCGCAACCCTGAGTGGACACTGCTCAAGATCCAGCAGGAGCAAATCAGTTTTGTCGATGCCACACCCTATCGCGGCATGGACAACATTGCCTTCACGGCAGCAATTGAAGTTGATTTTAACTGTACCGAACGCAAAGACATGGCAATGGCGCGAATCAGCAGTGCTGGAGAAAACCAGGTCCTCTGCAGCGGCATCATGGCGGGGGAGAAATCGATATGGGCCCGTGGGGGTGGCGGTGCCAAGATGGGAGCTCTGCACCTGAAGGCAATTCTCATCCAGGGCAAACTTCCGGAATTTGATCTTTCAGATGTCTATAAACAGAACAACCGGGAAATTGGCAAAAAGATCCTCGCCGCGAGCGTGGTCCAGAATGCCCTGAAAAAGGTCGGCACTCCCTTTCTTTATAAACCAAGCCGGGTCCTCGGCGCCATGGGCACCAAGAACAACCAGGAGACCACCTGGCACGACAGCCTCGACGCAGACAACTTCGATCCTTATCGACCAGGGATGAGCCGTTGCTACCAGTGCCCGGTCGGTTGCCGGGCCAACAACGACATGCTTCCTGACGGTAAAGGCGGCTGGGGTGCCAGCGCCCTGACAGGTCTCAAAGGCAACGCAAGCTACGATAAAGAGCAGAGTGCCCTGGAGCATCATAAACAGCGCACCTACAACGGCATCAACAACGACGGCCATTTCGACAAGTATGACAAAGGAGAAGGTCCTGAGTACATCACCGTCGGCAAATTTGGTCCTAATATTGGTATCAGAGAGCCAGAACAGGTCCTTCGCCTGAACAACATCCTCAATGACCTGGCCCTCGACGCCTCGAGCACCGGCAGCGCTATTGCCTGGGCCATGGAACTGTATCAGCGCGGCATCATCGATCAGAAGAACACTGGTGGTCTTGAACTGACCTGGGGGAACTATCCTGTCATCGAGCAACTGCTGTTTATGACGGCAAGGCGCCAGGGCTTCGGCGACACCATCGCCGCCTCCAGCCGTGCTGTTGAACAGGGCAAATACCCACCGGAAGCATTAAACTACTGCATGGCGTCCAAAGGTTTGTTTCAATCAGATCCGCACGATGCTCGCATCCTCAAGGCTTTTGCACTGGGGCTGGCGGTCGCCACCCGCGGCATGGACCATCTACGCAACCGGGTCACTCTTGAAATCAACGCCCGCATAAACGATGATGCCGCCTTCAAGACCGCCCTCTACGGCAATGTGGTCTCGCCGGAACCGACTTCCTTTGAGGGGAAAGAACACGCCGTCCGACGTTGCGAGAATACTTTTGCCACCGGTGATGCGATCGGCATGTGCCGTTTCAACACCAAGCTGTTCAACTCGCCTTCGACGCCAGATCTGGCAGACTTCGCAACTCAGATCAAAGAGTTAACGCAGTTGAGTTTCAATGAGGGTCAACTTGATGAGATCGGTCGTAACATCACCGGGCTGGAGAGAATGATCAACTTCCGGCTTGGCCTGCGAGCGGAAGATGACACCCTGCCCGCTCGCTGGTTCGACGAGCCGATCATGGCCGGCCCTTTCAAAGGAGAAAAAATCGACCGTGACCAGTTCTCCTCCGCCAAAGAGCGTTTTTACCAAGTGACCGGGCTCAATCAGGCAGGTGTCCCCGCGCTCAACTGGCATACCCAACTTTCGAAAGTCGTTACCGGCTACAGTATCAGGGTCAAGTTCCCCTGTGCACTTCCCGGGGCACCGGAGCAGTGCGTTGTCGTCGATGAGCCGGTTGCACACTTGGGAGAACTGCGCCAGCATTTGCGACGTAAACACCCCGAAGCAGCAAACATCCTCGATGATTCGAATCTCAATATCGTTATCAACGGTAAAATGATTCTCGCTGGCGAAAAGCAGACCAGCATACCTGACGGCAGCGATGTCGCCCTGATTTCCTACGTTTCTGGAGGATAAGTCGGCCATTAATCCCTATATGGTGAGTGCTGATGATACCTCGGCGAGTCATCTTCCAAAAAGCTGTGTCAAGGACATTAATCACTTTCAGACGCACCGATTGTCTGGCCAACAACTCGTCGATTAGCACCAAAAGCAAAAAAGGTTTTTGTAAGTCACAGTAATGACAAACAAAAACCTTTTAAAATGGTGCGAAGGGGAGACTCGAACTCCCACGTCAATACTGACACTAGACCCTGAACCTAGCGTGTCTACTCAGCCACCAATTAAGCTCTACATATCAGACACTTAAGAGACCACCCTTATCACTTTAGTGTAAGACATGAACCTTGTAGAAAACATAAATAATAGTTGGTTTGGTGTACCAGTTAGGGTGCCAAGTGAATAATGTATTTAGCTTATATCTACAAGCGCTTACGTCATAAATAAGCATTTACGACAGATCCGTAGTGTACCAAGATTTCAAACAATCCTTCCCCTATCCTTAAACGCTCACAGTATTGCCTCCTCTCCTTTCGAATGAAGAGAATAAAAAAGACCAACCCTTAATAGTTCAAGAGTTGGTCTTTAGTATCTTATGTGTGAGAGCTGTTACTTCTTCTTACCCTTAGCAGCACGAGCCTTAGCTAACCCACCAGCCAGGTCCTTATCAATGGCCATCTGTCTACGAGACTCAGAATAATCTTTAGATGCTAATGTAGTTCCTGCAGGGATACCGAACTGCTTACGATACTCTTTAGGTGTGAGGTCGTGTGCTGCACCCAAGTGACGTTTAAGAGTAGTGAACCCTTTGCCGCAAACCATACAGATTATTTGCTTCTTACCAAAGGCCTTACGCTTAGACACTGCGGGTACATTATCTTCCTGTACCTCTTCTACCGATTCTACGGTTTCACCTTTTTCAAGTGCTGTTAGTACTGCATGAACTTCTTGGATCTCAGCAATAATTTCTTCTTTAGTCATAGAAGTTGTTGATGCGTGTGCAGCTACTATTTCAGCTGCCATTTCGAGAACGGTTGCCATTGTTATCTCCTTTGGATCGATGTTAATGAATTCATAGGGGAACGGAGACAATACTTCTATGAAGTATTGTCGTCAATAACAAACCTTCTGAAATTCACAACATGGAAACAAGGACTTCAAGACAACTCAAATTTATTATTAATAAGATAGTTGCAAAAGGCCCCGTGACTACAGTCTCTCTATACACTCCTCGCCATCATTCCTTGAATTGCTCACATAACTCGACACCGGATACATCTCTAGCACATCTTCCTTAGGTGCAATCAAGATGTCCTGCAATACTTCTGTCTCGTTAAACTCAGGATCAAGCCAGGTATCAAAGATCTCACTCTCTAAAACAGCAGGCATACGCTCATGGATTTGTGTCATCTGGTGCGTAGCGGGGATAGTGATGATAGTGCAGCTCTCTATAGCCTCACCCGTAATATTGTCTTCCCAGATATCCCACAGGCCTGCAAAAGCGAGAGGTCGCTTATCTGATCTATAGATGTAGTAGGGCTGCTTCTTGCCACCCCGCTTCTGCCATTCGTAAAAGCCGGTTGCAAGGACTAAGCATCTCTTGGATTTGATTGAGCCACGAAAGAGTGGCTTTTGTGTGAGAGTTTCTGCGCGAGCATTGAAGGCAGTGGCTATTATGTTTTTATCTCTTGCCCAGTGAGGTATGAGTCCCCATCTGAAAGCCTCAAGTTTTCGTATATTGTTCTGTTCTATGATGGCGGGTATTTGGAGTGTAGGCGCAACGTTGTAGCTCAGTGTGAAAGGAAATACACTATCTATATCGAAGTGAGCCTTTAGGATGTCTGCTGATATGCCAGCTGTTGAGATACGTCCACACATGTTGAGATTGTAGCATACAAAAGAGAAGCGATATCAGGGCTCTTAATAATAATGTATGTTTTGGTCAACAGCTATCGGCTAAGCATCCTTCTAAACGCATCAACACTAAAGCGATAGTCCAAAGGCTTCATTGGCATCCGGTTCAACTTGTTCATCATCCCATAGATATCAGTGTTAGCCAGCCCACCGTTGTCATAGACAGTCCTTTTGATAATATCGGCTATGTCATTCATCGTGCCCAGCACACTCTTGCTACTGGTCTTGGTAAAGCAGTAATTGCTACAGGCGCTCAGAACCTTCTCTACTCCCTCTTGCTCTAATCCATCATTACGCATGCACCTGAACAGGTTATCTAGGAACATCTCTCCCATCATCTGGAAGTCTGGTTTCTTTAGTCCTGGTACTAAGAATGTATATCTGGTTTTGTCGTTGGTGAAGAGAACGCACTTGCGTCTGTCGAGTGTAATGAGGTTAGCGTGCCATAGAGTTATGGGATCTGCATCTTTAACTGGTGACAGATCTGTTTTCAGCTCCTTGAGGAGCTTCTGAGTACATTGGAGAGTTAGCATCTAGAGCCCTTCGAATTAGCAACAAAAGATAGAAGCACAATCTCAGGATGATTATCACTACAAGCTTCACACTTCAACATTTAAAAATCAAAAAAACCACTTACCAATCTCTCCTTCCTGTTTTTTTACAAGGTTGCATTCTGGCCAAAGAGACAGATACAAAAGAAAACAATTATCGCCATAGCTAGTCACAAATAACTGAAAACACAAGATTACTTTTCCGTGGTGTCGTGTGAAGGTATTTTTCGAATCCCAGCCTTCATCTTAAAAGCTGGGCATCTCAATTATTCTTTTATCCTCTCTATGTAGTAATCCATATGCCAAGCCTTAAGGAACAATCCTATGTTTGCAACACCAGCATTAAAGACCTGCGGCAAGTGCTGTGGATCTACGGGGATCGGCGCCGCCATACATAATGCCGTTTCTGATTACGATAGACTGGCTCGCTCCCATTGCTGGCTTCTGCTTCACCTCATACCCCATCTCCTGAAGAATTTGAACCGTGTCCGGGCTTATTCCTTCTTCGATCCGCAGTTCATCTGGTAGCCACTGATGGTGGATTCTAGGAGCAGCTACCGCACTTTTAATATTAAGGCCATGATCAATGACGTTCAGAATCACCTGTAAGGTAGTGGTGATGATGCGTGAACCTCCAGGACTGCCGGTCACGAGGAAGTTTTTTCCCTCACGTTTGACGATGGTTGGCGACATTGAGCTAAGCATACGCTTGTTAGGTTCTATCTTGTTTGCTTCCCCACCGATCAAACCGTAAGCATTGGGTGCACCCGGTTTTGCCGAAAAATCATCCATCTCGTTGTTTAACAAAAAACCAGCCCCTTCAACTACGACACCGGAGCCGTAACTGAAGTTGATGGTATATGTGTTAGAGACGGCATTCCCGAACTTATCAACAATGGAAAAATGAGTGGTTTCATTGCTCTCGTAGGGAGAGATATTGCCCGGACGGACCGAACTCTTCGGCGTCGCCTTGTCTCTGGCGATATCCTTCCGAAGGGATACTGCGTAGGCTTTTGAGGTGAGTGCCTTAAGGGGGACGCGTACAAAATCGGCATCACCCAGATAGCGCGAGCGATCTGCATAGGCCCGTTTCATAGCCTCTGCCATAAATTGAATGTTTCTTGCTGAGTTATGCCCATAGTCTGCGACTGGGTAGCCCTCAAGAATGTTGAGCATCTGAATCACGTGAACACCGCCAGAACTGGGTGGAGGCATTGAGTAGACATCGTATCCTCGATAGAAGCCATGCACCGGCGTCCTGATCACCGGGGCGTAATGCTTCATATCTTCTAGGGTAATCATCCCGCCATGGCGCTCCATCTCCGCAACCAGCATTTCGGCGGTCTTGCCTTCGTAGAATTCCCTGGCACCGTTTGTTGCTATACGTTTCAGAGTTGTCGCCAAGTCTTTATTTACAAAGAGTTCACCTGGCTCGTAATAGCTTCCATCGGCCTTATAAAAAATTCTACTTGTTGAACTCCAGCGTCTCAACATCTGTTCATTCTCTTTGAGGCCGTTACTGAAACGAGGAGTCACAACAAAACCTTCTTCCGCATAATGAATGGCAGGCGCCAAAGCTTCCCCAAGGTTTATTGTGCCATACTTTTCTAAAACCAGAATTAGACCAGCGACCGTGCCGGGAACTCCTGCCGCCAGATGGGAATATCTCGAAATTTCATTATTAACGTTGCCCTCTTTATTTAGAAACATGTCAACAGATGCTTTGCCCGGAGCTTTTTCTCGATAATCAATGGCAACGACTTCATCCTGTTCCTCCAGGGAAATCAACATAAAACCGCCACCTCCGATATTGCCCGACCTAGGTTGAGTGACGGCCAATAAAAAAGCTGCTGTTACCGCAGCATCGATAGCATTCCCCCCATCTTTCAACACTTTTTGGGCTGATTCTGTCGCGAGAAAATGACTTGTAACCACCATTCCATTATTCCCCTGAACGGGAATCATTCTTTCACCCTCAATGATTGCCGCTGAAGACGCTGTTGGTAACAAAAAAAGCATTGCACCGCAAAGCATAACGACACCACAAAGGAAATTTACCAATTGAAAGTATTCTCGAAGCATAACAACCTCGATCCTTTTGATTTCCATCGTTCTGTTACTAATAAATTCAATGACTATCCAATCCAACATGAGCAATCACATAAATCTTTCAACACACCTCTTTCCCTCGTTCCTTGAATTACTCACATAGGTTGAGACTGGATACATCGCCAAGGCATTTATGGGCATCCTCAAGATGTCCTGCAATACGTGTGTCTCTTTAAATTCTGGATCAAGCCAGGTGTCGAAGAACTCCGCCTCAAGGACAGCAGGCATGCGCTCATGGATCTCAGCCATCGGGTGTGTCGCTGGGACAGTAATGATGGCGCAGCTTTCAAGCGTTTCACCAGTCACCTTATCGACCCACACGTCCCATAAACCGGCAAAGGCTAACGGTTCGTTATCTGCTCTATAGATGTAGTAAGGCTGTTTAACGTCCCCCTGCTTCTGCCATTCATAAAAGCCCGTTGCAAGGACAATGCATCTCTTGGATTTGATTGAGTCTCGAAAGAAGGGTTTTTGTGTGAGGGTCTCTACTCGGGCATTGAAGGACGAGCCTTTTATCTGTTTATCTCTTGCCCAGTGAGGGATAAGGCCCCACCTGAAATTGACCAGTGAGCGAACTTGGTTTTGTTCTCTGATAGCTGGTATGTGGAGGGTTGGCGCTACGTTGTAACTCTGTAAAAAGGTAGGAACAGAGCTGACGTGGAACAGCTCACTTATGTCGTCAGGAAGAAGATTCGCTGTAGAGATTCGTCCGCACATAAAGGAAGTTTAGCACAAAAGAAAAGGAACTCATGCCAGACAAAACGCTTTATTAGCACTCTTAACCGTCACCTAAACCATCTCATTTAACTTCAGGAATACTGCTCCACCGCGTCGTATATGCAGGAGAAACATTAGCCTGCCTCATAAACCAATCCTTTTGTGGCCGCTGGCCACCGAACCAGATCTTGCCTTCGCCAGCGTGGTTGATGGTGTCGATCACCTTCATTAAGGCTTCGTTCTCATGACGGCCTTTTTGACTGTCGAAAAGGTTGAGTTGCACATCGTCTGGAGAGCAGAAGTCCCCCAACATAACCCCAGCTTTGGCATAGCGATAACCGTCTTTCCAAACCATGTCAAACAACCGTATTGCCATGTCCAGAATCTTTCGCGTATCAGAGCTTGGCTGAGTCAGTGTACCGGTTGCCGTGTTGGAGTAGTGAGGCCCAGTCTTGTCGAACGGGCTGGTACGGATGAACACGTTCACCACCATGGCAAGTTGTTTATCCCGGCGAAGCTTTTCGGCTGCCCTTGCTGCAAACTCACACACGTTCTCCTTGAGATCGGCATATTGCGTTAATTTTTCACCGAATGATCGAGAGCACATGATTTGTTGTCTGGGCTGCCATGTCTCGTCTAATTCAAGACAGCTTTCTCCGTTCAATTCGCAAACGGTCCTCTCCAGGACCACGGAGTAGCGTTGACGGGCCTGACGAGGGTCAATCTGGGCCAAACGCAAGGCGGTATCAACGCCGATACTTTGCAGACTTTTTGTCAACTTGCGCCCTACTCCCTACGCAATAGACATAACACTGCAATTTAACAATTTAAGTCTGTAGGGGCTCTTACTTCATCGACCAATCCACTAGAAGAATGACAACTGTTCTGTGTCAGGCTCACGTGTTGGCTTGCGTTCTACCCGCTTCGACTTATCGACAGGCTTTTTTGGGACCTTTTTGCGCGATTTCATTGGTGTCGTATGGTTTTTGAGGATTCTGTAAACACTCGCAACGCCGATCCCGAGTTGGTCGGCGATCTTTTGCCGGGTCAGACCTTGGGTATTCAGTGCTAGCACCTCATCAGTCTTCGCCATTGCAGTCGGCTTTCGGCCCTTATAGCGCCCTGCCTGCTTTGCCTTGGCGATCCCCACGGATTGACGTTCTCGCACGACCTGCCTCTCGAAGTCTGTAATTGCGCCGAGCAGCAGACGAATGACCTCCCCGTGATGTGTCGAAGTGTCGATGTCGTTATCGATGATCTTTAATGACACCCCAGCAGCATTGAGCGATTCAACAATCTCCAGCAGGTGTTTGGTGTTGTCCGCTATACGGTACAGGCTGGTAACCACCACGGTATCACCAACACGGGCATCTGCTATCAGGTTGTCCAACTGCGACCTGTTGCGTTTCGTACCGGCAGGCTTTTCCTGGACGATTTTGCTCGCTCCGGATGCTTTGAGCAAATCGAGCTGCGACTGAACGTTTTTGCCGTCAATGTCTGGCCTTAAGTAGCCTATAATACTTGGCATTACACATCTCCATGTCAATAGGGTGCATCCTATATCGACAGCTATCATAGATTAATTAATATTCTATTGATA
>SDWK01000044.1 GCA_004195335.1 Shewanella sp. | reverse complement strand
AGGCAGAAGAGTCGTCACGCCGTTTGCGTCACTGTTTTATATCCAGACCGATATCGATAAACGATTAATCATTGTTTGGGCTGATATGCTTGACGACACAAGTTATCGCCACTTGTGTCGTCTACTTTTGAGCAATAAAAGCTAATTTTAGGCGGTTTATCGATGACATACCCAATCAGCTTTTACACCCAAGCCTAGTCGGGCTGTAGAATGGTTGGTTTCGGATCTTCGACCTGCTGCGGGTGATCTATGTTGTAATGCAAGCCTCGACTCTCTTTTCTCTCCATCGCACAGCGAATAATCAGTTCTGCTACCTGCACTAAGTTTCTTAGTTCCAACAGGTTATTGCTGACACGGAAGTTACTGTAATATTCCAGGATCTCTTGCTGCAGCATGATACAGCGTCTCAATGCGCGTTCGAGACGTTTATCCGATCGAACAATGCCGACGTAATCCCACATAAACAAGCGTAATTCGTGCCAGTTATGCGCAATGACGACCTCTTCATCAGAGTTCGAGACTTGACTCTCATCCCAAGCGGGTAAATTACCTGGCATTGGAATTTTATGTAGCAGACTTTCAATGTCTTCTGCGGCGGCTCTTGCGAAGACTAAGCATTCGAGTAGCGAGTTACTGGCCAGACGATTTGCGCCATGTAAACCGGTATAAGCCACCTCACCAATGGCATAGAGACCATTGAGATCGGTTTGACCATGTAGATCTGTCATGATCCCGCCACAGGTATAGTGAGCGGCAGGCACGACAGGAATTTGATCTGTGGTGATATCGATTCCAAACTCTAAACAGCGTTTATGAATTGTGGGGAAATGTTTGATAACAAAGTCAGCGGGTTTATGGCTGATATCCAGATAGACACAATCAGCTCCCAGACGTTTCATCTCATAATCAATCGCGCGGGCGACAATATCTCTCGGTGCCAATTCGGCTCGCTCATCGAATTCTGGCATAAAGCGACTGCCATCAGGACGGCGCAGGTAAGCCCCTTCACCTCGAAGTGCTTCGGTGAGCAGGAAGTTTCTGGCATCTGCGTGGTAAAGGCAGGTGGGATGGAATTGATTGAACTCCATGTTAGCCACACGACAACCCGAACGCCACGCCATCGCAATTCCGTCACCCGATGCGATATCAGGATTAGAGGTATATTGATAAACTTTAGAGCTGCCACCAGTAGCTAAAGCGACAAAACGGGCCTTAACTGTTTCGACCTGTTCGGCGTCACGGTTCCATATATAAGCCCCGAGAACACGGTTTCCTGGCCTGTTTAGCTTACGCGAAGTAATGAGGTCGATAGCATTATAACGTTCGAGCACGAGTATGTTTGGGTGTGCTCTGGCTCTATCTTGAAGTGTGACCTGAACTTCTTTACCTGTAGCATCGGCGGAATGAAGAATTCGTCTGTGGCTGTGACCCCCTTCACGGGTAAGATGATAGGGCGCATTTGTTGAGTCACCGTCGAGAGTTTCCTCTTTATCGAACGCCACACCACACTGTATGAGCCACTCCATAGAGCGTTTGGCATTCTCCGCGGTGAAAGTAACCACTGATTCATCACAAAGTCCGGCTCCGGCAACCAAGGTGTCGGCAACATGGGACTCTACGGTATCGTCTTCATCGAAAACAGAGGCAATACCTCCCTGAGCATAATAAGTAGAACCTTCACTTAGAGGCCCCTTGGAAAGTAATGTAACTTGTGATTTTTCAGCAAGATGCAAGGCTAAAGTGAGTCCTGCAGCGCCGCTGCCGATAACCAAAACGTCAGATTGGTGTTCAACTACTTGTTTCATCAGGTATCATAGTCTGTTCAGTGAGTGTTAACTATGGTAAACCAAGATCAGAATTTTGGATAGATTATCGGTTAACAGAAATTAAATTCATCTCGATGCAATTTTTTTAGAACTTTTCGGAAGTAAGCTAGTCTACATATGTGAATATGATTCGAGCGACTGAGAAATCAGCATTTTAGATTTAGGAGTAGTCGGCTCGGATGAGTGGACAAATAAGTGATCAACAATTAGTTGAACGTGTACAGCTGGGAGATAAAAACGCTTTTAACCTTTTGGTGCTGAAATATCAAAACAAGGTCATGAGTTTGATTGCTCGCTACGTGCGTAATCAGGCCGACGTTGCAGATGTAGCTCAGGAAGCCTTTATCAAAGCTTACCGAGCATTGCCCAATTTTCGTGGTGAAAGTGCGTTTTATACTTGGTTATACCGAATTGCGGTTAACACAGCTAAGAATCATTTGGTTGCACAGGGGCGACGCGCACCTGCAAATGATATCGATGCAGAGGAAGCCGAATATTATGATGGCAGCGACGCATTAAAGGAGTTTGCATCTCCAGAACGTTTGATGTTGTCGGATGAGATCCAGAAGGTTGTCTTTGACACCTTGGATACATTGCCAGAAGAATTAAAGATGGCTATTTCGTTGCGAGAACTCGATGGTATGAGTTACGAAGAGATAGCGAACGTCATGGAATGTCCCGTCGGTACTGTAAGATCTCGAATCTTCAGGGCTCGAGAGGCAATCGATAAAAAGCTTCAGCCTTTGCTGGAGCAGTAGCATCCTTTAAATGAATACAGGTGAAAAATGGATAAATTAGGTCAGGAATGGGTATCCGCTGCCGTCGATGGTGAAATCGATGAGCAGATGTTGGCTGAACTTGCAGCTGACAAGGATTCACATGAACAGTGGCGTGATTATCATATGATAGGCGACGCGATGCGTGGAGAGTTACCTAAGGCTGTATGCTTAGATCTTTTTGCTAACATTGCTGCGGCAATCGAAAATGAGCCCACAATTATTGCACCCGTTAAGCGCGAAACGGCTACCGATGTAAAAGTTAAAGCTAAGGGATTGAGTAATGTCATTCCTATGTTTAAACAATTTGGTCAGTATGCCATCGCTGCAAGTGTCGCTTTAGTTGCGGTTGTCGGTGTTCAAAATTACAGCCAACAAGAGAATGCATTCGATGCATCACCTCTACCTGTGCTTAACACCCGTCCACTGGTAGGCAGTGTTACACCAGTGAGTCTGCAAACCGGACCGGTGCAACAGAACCAAAGCTTCACCAATGAGCAGGTTATGGAGCAGCGCCAGCGTATCAATGCATACATTCAGGATCACATGCTACAACAAAGATTGAATAATGGGGTGCAAATAGACGACAATAGACCTAGTGAACTAGATTCAATACCCGTGAATCATTAGTACTATACCTATTTCGTTATACTCGTAAGGAGTTAGCTTGCGTCTTATCCTATTGGGCCTGTTGTTTTTGAATTTTCCTGTGATGGCACAGGAAGTTATATCTGCTAAGGCTTGGCTAGAAAATATGAGTCAAGCCTTGCGTGAGCAAGAGTTTAAAATATCCCTGATACAGCTTCAGGCTGATCATATCAGGCCACTGGTTTATATTCATGGCAGAATTGAAGATCAGGAAGTCGCTTTTCTTGAACACCTCAATGGTCCGCCTAAATCTGCCGTTAGAGTTGGCAAAACAGTCACCTTTATCGAGCATGACCAACCCGCATATAGTATCAATGCCAAACGTATTCAAGGGCTCTTCCCCCCCGCATTTGCTGGCGATTTTTCGGCGTTAGAGGCTGGCTACCAGTTTGTTCTCGGTGGTCGAAGTCGTCTAGCGGGTCGTCCCAGCCAGTTAGTACGCATTATTCCCAATGACGATTATCGTTATGGTTATCAAGTATGGTTGGATATGGAGACATCGCTTCCACTACGTTACGACATGTTGACTCAAGACAAGCAACTCCTTGAGCAGATACTTGTTGTCGAGTTATTAGTACTGGATGAAGTACCAGCTATTCTACATGAAGCTTACAAGCAGGAGTGGCCGGTCGTAGTTTCTCAGTCTGAGCGTGATGCCGGGGATAATTGGCAGTTTAAATGGTTACCCGCAGGTTTTAAGGTGTTGGTTAAAGATAGCCATAGACTCATGGGTAGTCATGAGGCCGTCGAATATATCGCCTTAAGTGATGGAATGGCCAACATTTCAGTGTATGTTGCTCGAGCTGGTGATGCACAAATGCCGGAGGAGTTAATTACGCGAAATGGTTTGTCATTAGTGACTGAACGAATTGGAAATGCGGAAGTGGTTGCTGTGGGTAAAGTGCCTGCTGAAACCCTGTCCCGTGTAGCTAAAAGCATCACCATTGAATAGCGGTTGAGTATATTTATATGATGGAAGAGATGGCAAAAGTGCTCGAGTGTGATGGCAGCGGCTGGGTAAGGGTCGAGGTTAAGGTAAAGAATGCCTGTAATCATTGCGATAACAGCGAGTCATGCGGAACCTCTGCCATCTCTAAAGCGTTTTCACCTAAGGTGCAGTGCTTTTCAATTCCATCGGATCGTCAATATGAACCTGGCGAACTGTTAAAACTTGGGCTGCCGGAAAGCGTGATCTTAAAAGCGGCGGCGCTGGTATATCTGTTACCTTTGGTTGGACTCTTCTCTGGCGTTGCATTGGCATCTTTCGTCACATCCCTATTAAATTTTCAATCCAGCGATCTTGTGGTTATTCCATTAGCAATCTTAGGTGCGCTGGTTTTTTGGGTAGCCGCTAGAAGAATTGCGCGTAGGATGGAAATTGATAGTCAGCCCGTGATTATTTCTCATCTTGGCCACTCAATATAGCCCCATCAGAGCCTTAATTTTTCGCTTAATAAGCGTTATTCGATTGGTATTACTTGCTCAATCGGGTACAATTCGGCACTTTTTAAAAATTCCAACATTGAGTAATCATCAGCCATATCATGAAGCACATTAGAAATTTTTCGATTATTGCCCATATTGATCACGGCAAATCAACACTCTCTGACCGATTGATCCAAGAATGCGGCGGTCTTTCTGAGCGTGAGATGGCGTCCCAAGTATTGGACTCAATGGATATTGAGCGCGAGCGCGGTATTACCATTAAAGCACAGAGTGTGACACTGGATTACACCGCTTTAAATGGTGAAACTTACCAGTTGAACTTTATTGATACTCCTGGTCATGTCGACTTTTCTTATGAAGTTTCTCGTTCATTAGCTGCCTGTGAAGGTGCGCTTTTAGTGGTCGATGCAGGACAAGGCGTAGAAGCTCAGACTCTGGCAAACTGTTATACAGCGCTAGAGATGGATATGCACGTTGTTCCAGTTTTGAACAAGATCGATCTACCTCAGGCCGATCCAGATCGTGTCGCCGAAGAGATTGAAGACATTGTTGGTATTGAAGCCACCGATGCGGTTCGTTGTTCGGCAAAAACCGGCGTTGGTATTAAAGATGTACTTGAAGTTATTGTTGCTCAAATTCCACCACCAGAAGGTGATGAAGAGGGACCACTACAGGCCTTGATCATCGATTCTTGGTTCGATAGCTACCAAGGTGTTGTGTCGCTAGTTCGAATTAAAAATGGCGTATTGAGAAAAGGCGACAAGTTTAAGGTTATGTCCACAGGGCAAAACTATAACGCTGATCGCGTCGGTATCTTTACCCCTAAGCAAACAGATACCACTGAGCTGAAAACCGGTGAAGTAGGCTTTATTATTGCTGGTATTAAAGAGATCCACGGCGCGCCAGTGGGAGATACCTTGACTCAAGCTAAGCACGGTGCAGAAAAACCGCTTGCTGGTTTTAAGAAGGTTAAACCGCAGGTTTATGCCGGTTTATTTCCTATCTCGACTGATGATTATGAGAACTTTCGTGATGCATTGAACAAGCTTAGCTTGAATGATGCCTCTTTGTTCTTTGAGCCTGAAACCTCATCGGCACTTGGTTTTGGTTTCCGTATTGGTTTCCTGGGTCTGCTTCACATGGAGATCATCCAAGAGCGCCTAGAGCGTGAATACGATCTAGACCTTATTACTACTGCCCCAACGGTTGTGTATGAGATTGTCACTACCAGTGGCGATACTATTTACGTTGATAACCCATCTGATCTGCCTGCAATTAATAATATTACAGAGATGCGTGAACCGATAGTTGAAACCAATATCTTGGTGCCAAAAGAGTATCTGGGTAACGTGATCACCCTGTGTATCGAAAAGCGTGGCGTGCAGAAGAACTTGGTTTACCATGGTAATCAAGTGGCTTTGAGCTATGAACTGCCTATGGCTGAGGTGGTGATGGACTTCTTCGACCGCCTTAAGTCAACCAGTCGTGGTTATGCCTCTCTTGAGTATAACTTTATCCGTTTTGAGCCAGCCGACATGGTGCGTTTAGATATCTTGATTAACGGTGACAGAGTCGATGCGCTTGCGATGATTATCCATAAAGGATTGATCCGCTCTAAAGGTCTGGCACTTGTGAATAAGATGAAAGAGCTTATTCCACGTCAGATGTTTGATATTGCGGTGCAAGCGGCGGTAGGCAGTCAGGTTATCGCTCGTTCATCGATTAAAGCGATGCGTAAAGACGTAACGGCTAAGTGTTATGGTGGTGACGTTTCTCGTAAGAAGAAGCTACTGAACAAGCAAAAAGAGGGTAAGAAGCGCATGAAGCAGGTGGGTAATGTGGAAGTCCCACAAGAAGCCTTCCTCGCAGTGCTTAAGCTCAATGATTAGTGGCTAATCGTTAAGAATTGTTAATAGAGAGCAAAAAAAGGCGCCGCAGTTTGCGGCGCTTTCGTTACTAACGTATAACTGACCTATTCGTCTGTGATACGCGATTATTTGACCGCGTATCAATTAGAAATAGTATTATTTGTTTTAAGGCAGGAGTTAATTACCTATGGCAGCCTATTTTTCCCTCATCCTAGTGTTAGTGACTTTGAGTAGTGGCCTAGTTTGGATGGCCGATGCACTGTTACTCGCACCTAAACGCCGTGAAAAGCTTGCGATGGCGCAATCCATGGATGCTGATATCAGTGAGGAAGTCGCCGAAAAAATCACTCGAGAATCGGCACTGGTTGAGACGGCTCGTTCTATTTTTCCAGTGATCGCATTCGTACTTATTTTGCGTTCGTTTATTTATGAACCTTTTCAGATCCCATCGGGCTCTATGATGCCAACACTTTTGGTCGGCGATTTCATTTTGGTTGAAAAATTTAGCTACGGATTAAAAGATCCTGTGTGGCGCAGCCAATTAGTTGAGACAAGTAAACCAGAACGTGGTGATGTGACTGTATTTAAGTATCCGGTCGATCCTAGAATCGATTACATTAAGCGGGTGGTCGGTTTGCCTGGTGATAGAATTGTCTATCGCAATAAGCAGCTCTATATACAGCCTGCCTGCGGTGAAGGTGTTGAGGTCTGTCCTGAACTTAAGCAGGTGTCTCGAGAGTCTGTTAATCAGGGCGAGTTTGCTCAAAATGGTACGCCGTTACTGCGTTATACAGAGCAACTAGGCGAAGTGAGTCATGATATTTTGATTAACCCGAGTCGTCCCGATCCTTTGGGATATTACTTCCGTGAAGGCAACCTTCCTGTAGGAGAGTTTGTCGTCCCAGAAGGCCACTATTTTATGATGGGTGATAACCGCGATAACAGTACTGACAGTCGTTTCTGGGGATTCGTACCCGAGGAGAACTTAGTGGGTAAAGCGGTTGCTATCTGGATAAGCTTTGAGTTTGAACGCTCTAAAGCTGATTTTTTACCAAGTTGGATCCCAACTGGTGTTCGTTTTGAACGTGTAGGCGGTATTACATAAGATGGAACCGATTAAGAACATACCTAGACTGTGTAGAATCTTAGGTTATGACTTTAATGAAGTAGCACTACTTGAACATGCTCTGACACACCGTAGCGCAGCGAGTAAGCATAACGAAAGGTTAGAGTTCCTTGGGGACTCTATTCTGTCTATTATTATCTCTGATGCACTGTTTCATCAATTTCCAAAGGCCACAGAGGGAGACCTTAGCCGCATGCGAGCCACGCTAGTGTGCGGTAAAATGCTGGCAGAGATTGGTTTCGAGTTTAAGTTAGGTGATTACCTTTATTTAGGCCCTGGCGAGTTGAAGAGTGGTGGGTTCCGCCGTGAATCTATTATTGCCGACGCCGTCGAAGCCATTATTGGTGCCGTTTACATTGATTCAGATCTTGAAAAGTGCCGTGATTTAGTACTTAAATGGTATATGTCGCGTCTGGCGACAATTGAACCGATTAATCAAAAAGATCCAAAAACCTTGTTGCAAGAGTTGCTGCAAGGTTTTAAAAAGCCACTCCCAGTCTATAAAGTGACGGACATTAAAGGGGAAGCGCACGCGCAAACCTTTACGATTGAGTGTTATGTTGAAGAGTTGCGTAACCCCGTTGTTGGGATTGCGAGTTCCCGAAGAAAAGCCGAGCAGCTTGCCGCTGCACAGGCTTTGGAGTTAATAAAGCGATGAGCAAGAAAGATAGCAGTGGTAAGGGTGAGCCGAATTTAGACGATCTACTGGCACAAATGAATAATCCATCATCGGCTGCAAAGTATGATGTGACTTACTGTGGCATGGTGGCGATAGTGGGTCGCCCTAACGTAGGCAAATCGACACTGTTGAATAATCTGCTTGGTCAGAAGATCAGTATTACCTCTAAGAAGCCTCAGACAACCCGTCATCGTATCATGGGTATTCATACCGACGGTGCTCGTCAGGTCGTATTTATCGACACGCCGGGTTTGCATATGGAAGAGAAAAGAGCCATCAACCGTTTGATGAACCGCGCTGCGGCCAGTTCATTAGCGGAAGTGAGCCTGGTCATCTTCGTTGTCGATGGTATGACCTGGACTGAAGATGATGATATGGTGCTGCGTAAGCTGCAGAGTCGCGATGATGGCCGTAAAACGTTATTAGCGGTTAATAAGGTGGATAACATCAAAGATAAGGAGTTGTTATTCCCTTACCTGGATGAGTTATCTAAGAAATTTCCTTTCGATGAAATTTTGCCTATCTCAGCCACTAAAGGCACTAACGTGCAACGTATCTTAGAGTTGTCGGTAGAGTCTGTGCCTGAATCCCCTCATTTTTTCCCTGAAGATTATGTCACGGATCGCTCACAAAAATTTATGGCCTCAGAAATCGTCCGTGAAAAACTGATGCGTTTCTTAGGTGATGAGCTACCTTACGATTGTACGGTTGAAATCGAGCAGTTCAAGATGATGGAAAATGGCGTCTATCAGATTAACGCCCTAGTTCTTGTCGAGCGTGAAACTCAGAAACGTATGGTGATAGGCAACAAGGGTGACCGTATGAAGAAGATCAGCTCTGCTGCTCGTAAGGATATGGAGGTCATGTTTGATAATAAAGTATTCCTTGAGATGTGGGTTAAGGTTAAGTCAGGCTGGGCCGATGATGAGCGCGCATTGCGTAGCTTAGGCTATGGCGACGAATAATCCCATTTCGATGAAAATGCCCCTCGACCTAGCCATAAAGTATGCTTGGGTTGGTGGGCTTTTTTTTTGCGCTAAAACTGGCATAACTTCAGTGTCATTGAGGTTTATACCAATTCCATTAAATATGTGCCCAATTCAGAGCTACCTCAGGGCTTTCAATTCAAGGCGTATTGATGAGGAAATGGTTGCTCCCTTTTGAGACAATACAAAGAAGAAGTGGAAGCCATGAGAAGCTCACGTAGTGCGGCTGATGTTTAAAGCAAAAGGTAAAGCACTTTATGCTACGTACGCGGCTTTCGAGATAGAATAACTATTAGCTTCAATCCACCTACTTGCCTACAGCACTTTAAATTCCCGCTGAATGGGCAACTACTCAATGGAATTGGTATTAATTAATGTTACGTGGTTATGTGCTGCACACTCGTCCCTTCCGTGACTCCAGTGTATTAGTGAATATGTTGGTCGATGGCCAAGGGAGGGTAGACTGTGTTGCACGTTTAGGCAGTGGCAAGAGCTCAATAAAGAGTATTTTACAACCTTTCCAACCCCTTATTTTTGAACTATCCGGACGCACCAGTCTTAAAAACCTTATTCAAGTGGAAGCCGCGAGTCCGGCTATTCCTTTAAGTGGCGCGGTGAGTTTCTCAGGCTTCTATCTCAATGAGTTACTCGTGCGCTGCACCAGTGTTGATCATGGTGGCGAGACCCTGTTTTTTACTTACCACTCTACGTTGATGGCTATGGCTGCCGGATTTTGTCAGAGTCAGCTCAGGTACTTTGAACTCGAACTGCTGAAAGAGATAGGCTTGATGCCGACGCTCACCGTCGATATAAACCAAGATGCCATCGAGGCCGATTACTACTATCGCTTATTACCAGATGAAGGTTTTGTCAGCGCTCTGGGCCCTAAGACATCCCATTATAGCGGAGACATGCTGCTGGCATTGGATGAACACCGGCTTCTGCCTGCACATTTCAAACAGGCCAAATATTTGATGCGCCTCATGTTAGCCCCGATTCTAGGGGATAAACCCTTGAAGTCCAGGGCGCTATTTAAATAGCAGTATCATCGTCGTTACTCAAGTCATTTTTACGTTAGTTGTTCTCATGATATTGGTTTTTTCCTCGCGACATTAGTACAATAGCCTCAATAATATTTTGACGGCGTGAATACTGAATAACGTCGCCCTATCCCCCTATTTTTTGAGGAATTTCCATGAGCCGTATTTTACTGGGTGTTAATATCGATCACATCGCGACCTTACGTCAGGCCCGTGGAACATCGTATCCGGATCCTGTTCATGCCGCTGCGGTTGCTGAACACGCTGGCGCCGAAGGGATCACTGTACATTTACGTGAAGACCGACGCCATATCATCGACCGTGATATCTACCTGTTAGCCAAAACACTAAAAACGCGCATGAATTTTGAGATGGCTGTAACAGATGAGATGCTCGACATCGCCTGTGAGGTTAAACCGACTTATGTGTGTCTGGTACCTGAGAAACGTGAAGAGCTCACGACAGAAGGCGGCTTAGATGTCGCGGGTCAAATGGGGAAGGTTGGTGCGGCGGTGCAACGCCTCGATGATGCCGGCATTAAGGTCTCTCTGTTTATCGATGCCAATAAGACCCAGATAGATGCCGCTGTCGAAGTGGGTGCACCTTTGATAGAAATCCACACCGGCTGTTACGCCGATGCGAAAAATGAGGCTGAAGAGGCTAAAGAGCTGGCACGTATCACCGAGATGGCAAAATACGCTCACTCTAAGGGCTTAGTCGTAAATGCTGGCCATGGGCTTCACTATCACAATGTTAAGCCAATAGCTGCGATCCCAGAGCTTTATGAGCTTAACATCGGCCATGCAATCATCGCCCGCGCTGCCATCGATGGCCTGGCGACAGCCGTTAAAGATATGAAGCAACTGATGAATGAAGGTCGCAGAGG
>SDWK01000376.1 GCA_004195335.1 Shewanella sp. | reverse complement strand
AATGAGCGTCTATCCTCATGGTTGATTGATCCCAGGACAGGTGGTGCATTTAACCACACGGCCCGATCGCATATTGTTGGTGATCTGCATCGCTATTTGTATGCCGCATGCTTTGCTAGCCAGAAGGGTATTTCACCTAAAATGATGGAGTTTCCTGATGCCCTGAAGCCTGCACACAAAAACAGAGACTCAGGTCATTTTGCAGATAGATTCAGAGTTCAAGTGATTGATCAACCAGCGAAAACCATTACAAGCCATATTTCCAAAGACGGCCACTACTATATTCACCCTGATCCTAAACAATGCAGAAGTCTGACTGTCAGGGAGGCTGCAAGGGTTCAAACTTTTCCAGATAATTATTTCTTCTGCGGGAATAGGACACAACAGTATGTTCAGGTGGGTAATGCCGTCCCGCCACTACTGGCCAACCAGATAGCGATTGTTGTCAAAAACCTACTTAAAGAGGCTTTTGGAGACATTGGTTGATCGTATTTCTAAAGAGCATCGTAGCTGGAATATGTCCAGAATCAAGTCAAAGGATACTGCCCCAGAAAGATTGGTCAGATCCTTTCTTCATCGTAAAGGATTCCGCTTCAGATTAAATGTTAAAAGCCTACCTGGCAGTCCGGATATAGTGCTCTCCAAGCATCGGGCTGCCATTTTTGTACATGGGTGCTACTGGCACAGGCACCCTGGATGTAAGTTCGCCTACACTCCCAAAGGTCGCATTGAATTCTGGGAGGTAAAGTTTCAACAGAATATTGAAAGAGACAAGAAAAAAGAGCAGCTTCTAGTCGAGGCAGGCTGGAAAGTGATTACTGTTTGGGAGTGCGAGACAAAAACTGAAGAACAAATTGCATATGCGTTAAGACCATTGCTTGAGTCTCAAGGGGGATTGTAATGAAAGAAGTACAGCTGCCGCCTCGTGCAGCATCATTGTCTGAGTCAATGAGGGATCTTGGGTATTCACTTAATGCAGCAGTTGCTGACATTATTGATAACAGCATCTCTGCGGGTGCCTCTCAGGTAGACATTCATTCAAATGTACTGAGTTCCGGAGCGTGTCTCGCAATTGTAGATAATGGCTGGGGGATGAATGACCAAGAACTTGTCGCTGCAATGCGTCATGGATCGAGAAATCCACGTGAGAAAAGATCTAAAGACGACTTGGGTCGTTTTGGACTTGGCTTGAAAACAGCGTCCTTTTCCCAATGCAGTAAATTGACAGTAGTGAGTGTGAAGAATGGAAAAAGGTCAGCAGCTTTGTGGGACCTTGAGCTCGTTGCTGAACGTGATGACTGGATTGTCTGCATTCTTGATGACGAAGAAATTGAGTGTCTTCCATATATAGAAAAGCTTGATAAGGACGGGACTCTCGTCCTATGGGAAAACCTGGACAGATTATGTGAAGGTGACACTGAAGTTGTAAATGAGAAGCTGGTCAACGAAAAAATAAGAGCAGTAGCTAAACACCTGTCTTTGGTTTTTCATCGTTTTCTCTCCGGTGAGATTAAAGGTAAGAAGCTAAAAATCCTTATCAACTATCACGAGCTTAAAGCTTTCGATCCCTTCTGTATATCCAATAAAGCTACCGATCCCCTTCGACAGGAGGTTATCAGAATCCACGGTGGCAAGGTGGTTATCCAACCGTTTATCCTGCCTCATCACAGTAAGTTGTCTGAGAAAGAAAAGGACTTCTACCAGAGTCGGAGTGATTTTCTCAATAATCAGGGTGTGTACGTTTATAGAAATGGACGCTTGATGGCTTGGGGTGACTGGTTCCGCCTGATTCCAAAAGGTGAAGCCACAAAGCTTGCGAGGGTAAAGATTGATTTTTCTAACTGTATGGATGAGTTCTGGACAATAGATATCAAAAAGTCCAGAGCGTATCCTCCACATATGGTCAGGGAACAGATCCGAAAGATTATTGGAAATATTGCTGAAGGCAGCTCAAGGGTTATCAAGGGTAGGGGCAAGAAGCTCTACAACAGCAATCCTAGGCCTATATGGGTTAGAACGGCAGGGCAGGGAGTTATTGGTTATTCACTGGACCGTGAACATCCGGTAATCAGTGCGGTACAAGAATCACTGGAAGAATATGAGAGTAAAAAGGTGGAAGAGGTCTTGTCCATCGTTGAAGACTCGGTTCCAATCGAATCAATTTATGCAGACTACACTGTTAGTCCCCAGGACTTTGAGCAGACAAGTGACGTAGAAAGAGATGATCTCCTCAGAAGACTTGAAGATGTATGGAACATTCTTTCGGCATGTCAGAAGGTGTCAGAAGAATCCTTCAGAGAAGTTGTCTGCTCTGTTAAACCATTCTGCGAGCATACAGAAGTGATAAATGAATTCCTCGGGGGGAAATGTAATGCTTAAAGAAGATTTTGAAGTCATAGCACTCCTTATGTGCAAAAACGTACAAGGTGAGCTGAATAGGACACTTATAGAACAAACCGTCAAAGCTCTTGCTGTGCCTCACGGTTTTGATGAGAACACGATTGAAGAGGTCATAAAGCGGATTGAGTCACGGCTGGTTACTACCATGGAAGAAGGTGTTTCTCTTGTTGATACAGACTCAGATCATGATGAAGAGTGGGTAAATGATAAGGAAGGAATGTTATGGGATTACTGGAATGAATATAAAGAGCAATTGCTGTTGGAGGGATGGGGAGATAAAGTTCTTCATACTCTTGGAGAGGTTACTGACAAGATTCTTGGTTTATTGAAAGACCCTCAGACTCCAGGTGAATGGGACAGGCGAGGACTTGTTGTTGGCCATGTTCAGTCAGGCAAGACCGCTAACTATATTGGCTTGATTGCTAAGGCGGCTGATGCCGGATACCGTTTCATTATCGTCATCGCGGGTATTCACAATAATCTCAGAAAGCAAACTCAGCTCAGGATAGACGAAGGTTTTGTCGGATTAACAGGCGATGGTGAAAAGATAACCCGCACCGGGGTTGGTAAAAGAAATAATTCCAGACAAGTCCCTGTTCCCCTTACAAATACAGCAAGTGATTTTAACAAAAAGGTTGCGTCAGCCCACTCTAATGATCTTGAGCTCTATGAACAGGCAGGAAGGCCAGCCATTCTTGTCATAAAAAAGAATGTCTCAACGCTGAAACGTTTGAATGGCTGGCTCAGTGATCTGAATGCTGACGAGGCGGGACAGATCTCTAAAATACCAATGCTGTTGATTGACGATGAGGCTGACAACGCATCAATCAATACTAACAAGCCTGATCTGGACCCTACGAAGACAAATGCTTGGATAAGGCAGTTGTTGAAGCTGTTTAAGAAGAGCTGTTATATCGGTTACACAGCTACTCCTTTTGCAAACATCTTTATTAACCCCAACGATGAAAAAGACATGTTTGGTGATGAATTGTTTCCGAGAGATTTCATCTATTGCCTTGATTCTCCCAGTAATTATTTCGGGGCGGATAAGGTCTTCTTGGATGAGGATATC
>SDWK01000036.1 GCA_004195335.1 Shewanella sp. | reverse complement strand
ATTACCCGTCAGCTCAACCTGTCTCGCAATACGGTCAGAAAGTATCTGCGCCAGCCTCTATCTGAGCCGCCTACTTATCGCCGAGAGCAACCTGCAAAACCCAAGCTCGGCGAATTCGAACCGATGCTGACCGAGTGGCTGGATGCGGACGTTAAACTACCCAAGCGACTCCGACGTAGTGCCACGCGGTTGCATGATGACCTGCAGCGCCAGGGCTATCGAGGTGCCTACGACAGCGTTCAGCGCTTCGTTAAGCACTGGAAAGCCAAACCGGCCCTCAAACAGGCCTACGTGCCGCTGGTGTTCGAGCCGGGGGATGCCTACCAGTTCGACTGGAGCGAAGAGGAGGTCGAGCTTGATGGCATCGTACAGCGTATCAAGGTGGCTCACTTCCGGCTCTCGCGCAGCCGCTTACCCTTTGTTATCGCCTTTCCACGTGAAACTCAGGAGATGGTCTTTGCCGCCCACGATGCGGCCTTTGCCTATTGGGGCGGCGTCACCCATCGCGGTATTTATGACAACTTGAAAACCTGTGTCGATGCCGTGCTATCCGGCAAGGAACGGCGCTTCAACCCTCGCTTCCTAGCGCTGATGAGTCATTACCTGATCGAACCGCGCGCCTGTACGCCTGCGGCAGGATGGGAGAAAGGTCAGGTCGAAAAACAGGTGCAGGATATTCGTCGGCTCTGTTTTGTGCCGCGCCGCAAAGCCGGTGATATGGCCGAGCTGAACCGACAGCTGCAGGCGGAGGTCGAGCGGCATGCCCAGCGTCACCCGCACCCCAAGCAGCCAGAACAGACGGTCTGGCAAGTGTTTGAAACCGAACGCAAACAGCTACGCCCTCTGGCAGTCTCCTTTAATGGATATGTCGAACGCGAGGTCCGTGCCGACAGCACCTGCCTGGTTCGGCTGGATCGCAACAGCTACAGCGTCGACAGCCGTTATGCCAACCACCATGTCACGCTACGGGTGTTTGCAGGCCGCGTCTTGGTGATGGCAGACGGCGAGATCATCGCCGATCATTTGCGCCTGTTCGGGCGCGACAAGACCCAGTACAACCCTTGGCACTACCTGGGGTTGCTGGAGCGCAAACCCGGTGCACTGCGCAATGGCGCGCCCTTCCAGCACTGGCAGTTGCCTGCCGCAGTAGAGCAGGTTCAACGCCTCCTGCTAAGCCGAAAAGGCGGTGATAAAGAGATGGTGTCGCTGCTGCTTGCCGCTCAATCCGAGGGTCTTGAGGCCCTGGGTACGGCCTGCCAGATAACGCTTGAAAACAAGGCTGTCTCTGCAGCGCTCGTGCTAAACCAGCTACAGCGGCTGCGTCAGCCCACTGCGAGTCAAGACAAGATCAAAACCGATGTCATCCCGTTATCCATCGCACCGGTCGCCAACTGTGGCCGTTACGACCAGCTGCGAAAAGGAGGGGCCCATGCACAGCGCTGAAATCCATACGCGCCTGAAGGCGCTGAAGCTGTTCGGCATGGCGGCCCAGTGTGACGAGCTACTGCACCAGCCCAGTCGGCATACGCCACCGCCAGAGGTCTGGCTGCAACGGATGATCGAGGCGGAGGAAGCTGAACGTAAAAGCCGCTCGATCCGTTATCAGATGGGCATTGCCAAGTTCCCGCTGGCACGTGATCTCGACGGCTTTAGCTTCGATGATGCACCGCTGGAGCAGGCCGATATCGACAGGCTGCACCAAGGCCCGTTCCTGGAGCAGGCCCATAACCTACTGTTCGTCGGCGGCACCGGAACCGGCAAGACACATCTGGCAATCGCCATCGGACGTCATGCTGTGCGGCAAGGCAAACGCGTACGGTTTTTCAGCGTAGTCGATCTGGTTAACCTGCTGGAACAGGAGAAGATCACAGGTCGATCGGGTCAGCTCACCAATCGATTGCTGAACGTAGATGCCGTCATCTTGGATGAGCTGGGCTACCTGCCCTGAAATCATCGAGACGGGAAACGAGTCATACCGGTTCAAGAAAAGGCTGCAAAACCGTTAACCAACCTGGTCAAAATTGGACGCTGAAACCTGGTCAATTGTCAACGCTGATTGACAACGCTGTGACTTGAAGCCAGCACGGTAAGAGGGGTACTGTTACTTCTTCATATACTAAGGGAATTGATTCACGTCATGAGGCGCAAGATACTAGTCTCTGTTACCGTATTGCTTGTCGCCTTGATAGGTACAAGGTCATGGACCCTGTACCAGCTGGGACCTCGCTATCAAGTAATCTCCAAGAGATTCACCGTTTATATTGAAGAGTATTCGAACAAAGTAAGCTTTGGATCCCCTGCCAGCAACGGTAAGAATTGCTTGACCGAAGATCAAATACAGCAGATATACGACGAGCTCAATAGCAACAGTGAACACGACCCATTAGTTGATGCTGAAGTCCAACCCATGAGTTGGTTCAAGCGCTTCCTGGGTAGTTGCTATTACCATGATCAGGGCTACAGCTACCGTTGAGCAAGGATGCCGATGTCTGACTCAGATAAACAACCAATCATCACTGTAGAAGACATCCGTAACTCGATTGGTGCAGGTATCAGAGAAGAGTGGGATCGCCGCCTTGAAGGCAAGTCGTCTCTTGTCGATGTTCCTCTATATCTATCCTCTCATGCCAACGAGAAAACATTGATGGATGCCGGTCTCTGGTGGAGGCCGGTTAAACTTCTTGAACCCTACGATACCCTTGGCGTTACCATACCTGCAGGAACAATTGGGCACATCAGTTTCAGCTATCCCATCACCGCAAGCATCTTTAACTTTGAGCTCGAAGCCCCCGTCTCGGGGCTGATCAAAAGCGATACCAGCAAGGTGGGGGGTATCCCTTGGCACCTGCTAGCTTTAGTCGATCTTCAAGAAGATGAAGAGCCGCCTAAAGACTGGGAGAAACACAACCTCTATGCAGGGTTACCTCAACCAAACAACCTGCCCAACAGGCTACTCAGAGCCAATACCTGGATGTTATGGCTACTGGTTGCGATATGGCTTATCGCACTGTTTATGCAGGCGGAAAAGGGAAGCGTTGCTGAAGTGATGTTTCAGGGTAGCTGGTGGGTCATCGGTATCAACCTCTGCCTGCTTGCTTGCCTGAGAGGTATTGCCAATCCATTGACCAGCTTCCTCAAGCATCCTTTCTCCATATTCAAGACGGGCTTTGCCCTGCTATTTGGGTGTTTCTTGTTAATCATACCGTTAAAGACATCAGTGCCTACAAGCACACTGCTGGGGGCATCACTGTTGTACCTTTCAGCAGTGGGGCTTTACTTCTGGACCGCGATGGGTAAAAAACCACTTCCTGTGCCGGATAGCTCTGAGGATATCAGCCCTATGGAAACCGAGACACGCATTTCTCAGCCTGAAGGGCATCGTTATGCCATTACAGTCGATTGCGACCCTGGTGAAGAAACAGATAAAAACCTTGCTGAGTGCATCATCCATCTTTATGAACGTATCAGCGACTACAAGAATATCAGTCTCGACCCAGCACCTATTTATCAGCCCAACAACGGCGAGAAGTGGATAGGCATCACTGATAATAAGGCTTTTTCAATTACAAGGCATGATGAGCCTGGAGGGTTACAACACTGGCAAATTGAGCCGATGAACGCCCCTACTGCACGCAAGCTAATGAATATGGTTCGGACATTCCTTGTTAATGCAGAAGGCTCTGCCAAGGTAATCAATCTCACCCGTGACCAGCGCTTGCAGCCTCTGGTTGAGTTCAACCAAGCCCTTAAGAAAGCAGGTAATGATGGTTGGCTTGTCTCCCTTCAACGCTCGGTTGATGAACTGGAAATCGGTTTCATTAAGGCTGAAGTCGGTGCCTATATGCACCGAGTTAACGGCATCATCATTTCAATGGATACCAACCTTGTTGACGGACAGGATGAGATTGATATCGGGGTTGCCATAGCGCCTGTCTCAGTAGCAGGTGAACTGGATGAGATCTATAACCAGACCGTAGATACCAAGCGAGTCATTACTGAATACGACGAAGCATTAAAGCACTGTCATATCCTATCGGTCGGCATCTACGCCGACCTGCAACAACAGCTCATGGATGACATCGTTTACATCAGGCTTCAGAGAGACCTGGATGGCGTAGTGGATGAGCAACACACCCTCTACTTCCAATTCCATGGGGGCCGTGTTGAACGGCTAACAGCGGAGAGGGTTCAACAGATCCAGTCAGTAGGCAGCTATCAGCACTTAGAGGCAGAGGACTACATTAGCAAGCGATTCTATAAATCGTACCCTTTGAAGCCTGAAGAACTTGATCCAGTACTGCTCGATACCATCACTCAGCGCTGTCTCGAGGAAATTCGTGAATGCTCAGAACTCACCAAATCAAGAGGCATGTATATCATCATGGAGGTGCTGGAAGAGTTCGATCAACAGAACATTGAGATACCCTATGACCTATGGAAGCACATCGCCCAGCGGATCTTTTATCCTGAAACGCTGAACAAGGATGAGCCTGACAATGAGTAAATGGATAATCGGTTTATTTCTGTCATATCTGTCACTCTGTACAGGCCTTGCCTTGGCAGAGGAAAGTCTCATAGCACCGGAACAGTATCAGGCGGCACTTCAATTCCATCAGCAGTATGGCGAAAAGGGAGACCTTGAACGATTTGACAAGAAAACTCCTGCAGCCCAAGCCGTATTGCTGGGCAGTACGCTGGCACTGCGTGGAGGAGATAGAGCACTGGGGGCTAGGTTTCTACTCGATGCCCTCAAGCACCCGGAGCAGCTCAATCAGTTCGATATCGGCTACACCAACAACCTGCTTGGCGGCATGTATCAGAATGACGGCGAATTAGATAAAGCTGCAACCTTCTTCCAACACGCAAGGAGTGCCGATTATACAGATGCCTGCAGTAATCTTGGGGTCGTGCGGGAGGAGCAGAACAACTACATTTTGGCCCGGCTTACCTATCTGGACTGTCTAAAGCGATCCCCTACTGCATTGGCCTATCTGAACCTGGGAACGCTCTATTTCAACGGCCTCGGCGTCGCCAAAGATCCTCAGAAAGGGGGGCACTACTGGAGCAAATCCTTTGAGAAATTTGCCTATGACCCAGACACCAACTACAACCTCGGCATTTACCACTTAAGGCATACTCGCCACTTTGAAAATGCCCGATATCATCTATCGTTGGCGTTAGCGCTGGGTGATGCTGATGTGCTACCTAAACTGGCTGAGCGTTCGGTAATTGGCATTTACAGTGACTCGATATTCGCCGCACAGCTAAGATTAGCCCCCGACACTAACCGCAGAAGATGGATAATTCAGGACCGGCTCAGGTATACACTGGAAGAGCGTTACTTGGACCATACTGATGAGCAGGGCATGACCTTTACCCTCTCAGAAAATGCCAAAGAGATCCAACTCACAGCACAGGGACAATCAGACGATCAGATAGAACAGGCCGTCATACGCATGCTGTGGTTGATCTATGTAGACCGATTAAGCCCCATTAGCCTAGACCTTCAACGGATGGTTGACGAGCTGATTAACAATAAGAAGACATCTCTGGTTCGTCATGGCTGGCGACACCTAGCTCGGATCAGTGCAGAGGGGGAATTGCTTTACTCGGCATCTATGGACTGAGTTATAGTCTTCTCCATCCACTCTTTGACATAGGGCTCACAGATATCCCAGGCTACATCAGCATGCTTGGCGGCTTGAGCCAATTGCTCACTGCAGGCATAGAGCTCTGAGGCTAGCTTGCTACGCCCTCTACCTGCATCGGCGTCACCATCCCGCTTCATCTTGTCGGATAACAGGCGCAGTAAGCCAGCCAGTGAGTCGTAGTACAAATCTCCAATGTCCTCGGCCAACTGCTCATGGCTTTGGGAATAGCTCTTAACTTGTTGGGTATGTTTCATTACCTCTCCTTAAGCATCAAAACCTGGCACCAATGATCGTGGTGTTGTCATGCATGTACTGAATGCCTTCACCAATCTCGGCCACGCTCTTCCCTTGCTGCAGTTGATCCACATAACCCCTGATACATCTACGAGGATTGCTTGGATCAGAAAAGATGCCATCAGAGGCTAACAGCAGCACCGCCTGATCCGGTGCAGCGGTATACGTCTTCACTTCGGGCTTTCGTATCAGAGTAAAGTTCTTATCACCAAGGGATCGAGTTAACGCCAGTGCATCAACACCATTACCGGAGGAGTAGATATAACCACTGCCGCATTTGCACTCTTTGCCATGGTTGTTGAGGTATGAAGCTTTGATTTCTTCAACATCCTTCTTAGCATCAAAGACACTATGCATTGGGGCAACACAGAGATGACCAGGCTTTGCGCTCAAGGCAAAGACTGAGTCACCCATCTGACCGACAGTCGCTCGTATCTGAAGGCTGTAGTCATTATCAATACGCCGTGTTCCCTGTTCTAAAAACACCATGGTTAGCGTTGATCCACTACCCATATCTTGAGTTTTATTGGTTAGGGATTGAATGGTTCTCCTCACCACGCCCCGTATCTTGGTATCAGATAGTCCAGAATAACGAGAGTTGGAGTTATCTTTGAAGGCTCGCTCCAGCTCCCCATGAAATAGAGCAGGGAGGAGAGCTGCGATGATTGAGGATGCCTTGCCACCGCCGTGCCCATCAGCAACAGCCAGAAGAATACCCGTATCTAATCGGGCCACAACATAGCAGTCCTGCTGGGTATCCCGTTTTCCCACAGCCTGATAGACCTGGATATCGGGCGTATCTTTGAGATTGTTGGTGCTAATGAAAGTCATTCAGATCAGGGCCTGTGTATCGTTTCTGTTTGGGGATCAAATACCGTCAGTTCCAGTTGGTTAGCAGTATCAATCAGGAAGGGAAGCGCTTCACCGACACGGTCATCAAAGATGCCAATAACAGGGGCTAATAGCTCAATATTGTTCCGTAGTGGGCCATCACTCCAGACTGATTCCTTTTGCCTTCCTTGAGCCAAGAGTTCGGTATAGCAGTGGTATCGGGACAATAGGCGGTCAATCAGCTCATGAAAGAGCTGAGGCGGGTTGGTGTCTACCGTCTTGGCCAATACATCCAGCCACTTCCATGCCTGCTCTTCATCAGCAGGCACAGGGGATACGGTTATCACGACCTTATACGGCATCAGCAGGCCGCTCCTTAGCCTTAAATATTGATAACCCGAGAATCATCACCAGAGGCACAAAGGGCCCTGTCTCCGTTTCCCAGTAGCGGGTCAACAGGGCGCCTAAAACACCTATAGCAATCACCGTTAACAATGCCCTTAGCTGAAACAGATACTTCTTCCGAAGATAGAGCGGCATAAAACCAACAAACACCGATATAACAATAAACCAGGCATAGGCAGGCCTATCTAGTTGTGGATTGGCCGTTTCAGATAGCAGATAACTAACCAACAGAACTCCCGCTTCAAGTACCAATACGGCCTTGAACCAGTGAACTATTTTATTCAGCTGCATAGAGATATTTTTAGGCAGTCTCACTAGAGAACTACTCTTGCAATTCAACATCGCCCTGACCGTCGATGTCGATATCGTATATTCGCCACTGACCATCTGAGTCCGGCCGAACATTGAATGTACCTGGGACCATACCTTTATTTACATAGGTGATACGCACTACAAAGCTTTCCTTCCTGTAGATATGTTTTCTGATTTCAAAGTTTTTAATTTCACCGAAGTCTGCTTTCAGGTTTTCTAAGGAATCAATAATCTTTTTCTTGGCGATATCGTTAGATTGATATTCTACAAATGTTTGTGATTTTCTATGGAATAGGTCGAATATTTTCGAATGATTCGGTTGATTCCATAGCATTTGAAATTGAGGCAAAAGCTCGTTCAGCGCGACCCTTTCTTCAGAGACATCTGCAAAACCTATTGAAGATGCTAAACAAATACACAAAAAAATAGTGGTTTTTATCTTCTGAATAAGACCCTCTTTCATTGCCAGTATCTCTAATAAACTAGTATTAATAGTTACCGAAACCATGCACCTATTTTCCCTAGCAGCCCTTTGGGCTCTTCAATCGGCTCTCCGTACTTTTCGTAAAGCGATGCCAATTTCTCTTCCATGGCTTTATCAGCAGCGTTCTTCTTTTCCTCTTCCCATTGTATACGTTTTAACTTTTCTTCTTCAAACGATTTAGGGTCATCAACAGATAGTTTGGCCAGGTGAGTCATCACTCTCTTACCCAGCTCAGGCACCCAGGGGTAATCAATCTTCTCTGATTCGATATCGTCAGTGAGCAGCTCAACAGCTCGATCACTGAACAGCTGATTAGTTGAGTCAAACAAGCTCCGCCATTCAGGTGAAGAACTGAAAACAATGATCATCAGAGAATGATCCATCTCTTCAAAGACGACATTGCGCTGCTCTGGAGTTAATGATTTGAGGTAGGCCAGATCAGTCTCTAGAGCCTTAGGGGGGAGAAACGAATGATACTCCTCCCATAACTCCTGTTCATAGGTGACCTTCTCTCGCTCGATAACCTGTACTATGTCATTACGAGCAGACTCAATCTCCTCAGCAGATGGTGAGGCCTTCTCAATATCCTCAAGCATGAGTTCTTGAGTACGACCACTCATGTTCTCTATCAGCCGTTTACGCACGGCATCAATATCATCACCACATAGGGCTGTCACAATACTATCGCTGTAACACTCTCTAAGGCAGCGCTGAACGAATTGGTCACTAGCAGCGAGACATTGTTCAAGACTTGATGAATCCCATGTCTCTTGGCCACTCAGGCCAGCGAAACCATGCTCAGACAATGTCTGTTTCATGTCCATATGATCTGATTCCCTACAACTGGATAGGTTTGAAGGTTAATTCGTCATTCTGTCATAAGACCAAAGGAGCTACATATACCTGACATAGCCATCAATCTTGCCTTGCAGGCGCTGCGCCAGAAAGGGGCTGGCGTCCTTTAATGCATCATGAATACGCTGGGCCTCCTGCTGGTAGCGCTGCATTTTGTCTTTATCCCAGTGGGCAGGTGGCTTCTGTAGATTTGAGATTCGGTCAGCCAGCTTAACTATCCAGACCTCCTTCGGTTGTTGCTTAATCCGGTTTAAGCTGTCGGCCATCATCTCTTCCTTGGAGGCAAGGGATGCGTATTTGCTGAGGGCCATTACCCCGTTCGCCACATCCGCTCCAAAAACCTCAAGAACCTGTTCGAAGGTGCAGTCGGTATCTTCAATCGTGTCATGTAACAGAGCACATTGAACGGCCAGATCAGGCTGATCAACCGCCACCCCATTAGCCAGTGCCGCCATGACTTCCTGGGCTACATTGCCCAGATGATTGATATAGGAAATTTCACTACCTGGGAGTTTCTGCCCCAAGTGAACTTCTGAAGCAAAGCACCAGGTCTTGGTATACAGGTCTTGATTCCATGCCGCCATAGAGAACTTTCCTTGTAGCGATAGCTATTCCGATATTTGATAAGCATCTGTCATTCTGTCACAAGGCTTCAGATCACGTCACCAAGTAGATCCACGTCATCCACTCGCCGCACCGCGAGATGCAAAACCTGATCCTCTAAAGCCCGAGGACGGATTTAAACCTGTCCCCCTAGTTGGTCCCGGATTTCCTTTTCCTATGTAAGCACTCTCTGACAAACAATGTATTTATGGAGGGCATCGCCGGGCATTGTGTTTAACACCGATTATTTCAAACAGAGCCGGTAAATCGTGTTTTTTGGAAACTCCCAAAGCCAGAAATTACCCACAGATTCCACTAACGATGCAAACTGCCTAAGAGCAGTATTTTTTAGAAAAGTTACTTGGAGAAAGATGACGATATTTATCGCCTTGATTTGAGCTTACTTCATACCAATAACCACGATCTCCTTTATAGGACGTCGTTGAACGTCCGTTATGGCATTTAACTCTATAATTATGGTAGCCTTTAGATGATCGAGTTCCTGCATCGTAAAATTCTTTAACACCTGTAGGCTTTTGGCTAGAAGACGTTGACGTTCCGCTATTCGAAGAGCTTCTACTTGTTGAAGATGACGAAGAATAACTATCGTTAATTGAGCCACTGTTTCCTGTTCGACTCATGCTGCGATTTTGTTTATCAATTAAATTATTTACGCTGTTAGTGCTCGATCTAGACAGCCCATCAGTAGATCCCGCATAAATAGTAGAGTTAACGCCCTGTTTTAATTCAGATATATTAATATTTGCGGCCGCGACAGCCTGGCTGATCAATAGCATACCCAACAACATGTTGACAATAATGCTTTTCATTATTTTTCCCTAAAATATTTTCATGCTGTGATTAGGATGAAAACTATTAACAGTCGCATCAAATTCGACTTCTTTGTCCAAGTAGTACAACGTATAGCCTCCCATAGAACCAACATCTTTGTAGGCAATGGTGTAATTGCCATAATCATAATTTTGTTTGGCAACTGGTTTATCGCCACTAATTCGAAAGGTTAAATTAGTAGATTTTTCCTGTAAATCGTTCCAATCTTTATTACCTAACCAATCACTGCGTCTTTGATTAAAATAGGA
This sequence comes from Shewanella sp., assembly GCA_004195335.1. Classification (GTDB taxonomy): domain Bacteria; phylum Pseudomonadota; class Gammaproteobacteria; order Enterobacterales; family Shewanellaceae; genus Shewanella. Next base: position 3,223 of record SDWK01000036.1, on the reverse strand, counting down.
GGCTTTCATGTGCAGATTTACATTAACCGAATAAGCGCCATGCTCAATATTAAAAGGAGAATTTTCTTTTATGCTAAGCTCTACTTTACCTTTAATTTTTGCCTCAGAGGAGTCCTTTTCTTGAGCGAAAAACGTGAAGTGCTCTGAACTTCCAATATACTCATGCTCATCAACGATTTTTAATGAAAACATTCTAGATTTATCTGTAAGTGCTAGAAGTGCAAAATATTCGATTATTTGTTTTTCAACCAAGGTGGAAGCTAAATTTTGCGCTTGATTAAAATCATCAACCTCGCCAGATAAAGCATAGGCTCGCGCATAACCATTGAAGTCAGCTTGCGCTCTAAGGCTATCCATTTTTAAATAGTTAATAACACAAATATTAGAAGAGGTTTTAAAGGTTACTGCGATTTTCGAACAGTTTTTGTGTGCATAGCTAATGTCAGCTTTATAAGTTGATTGTGGTAACTCTTTAAGAAATAAAGCTAACTCACTATAAAGTCCTAATGCCTTTATCTCCTCTATCCAAATCATCTCAAGTGAATTCGCAGCAGTGTTTTCTATACTTGTCTGTTTGTATTCAGATAAAAAGGCTCTAAAGCCATCTTTTGTATGAGAAGCTTTTGCTAATTCAAACCATAGTTTTCTAGTCTCTGTGTAATATTGACTAGTAGGATATGCTTCCAAAAAACTCTGATAGGCGATCACTGTATTATTATTCTTGGCAAAGTTGAACCATAAAGGCTCTCTTAACGCCGTAGCCTCAGCAACAAACTTCCCATCAGGATGTTTTTTTAAATACGCGTTGTAAGATTGTATTGACGATACTTTTTTTGCTTTAGTAAAAGCTTCTTTATCAACCAGGGATAATCGACGCGCTGTTAATTTATAAATGTCTGTTTGCGAAATTCCGGCTAATGCCGCTTTATCATTCAACACTTTTTGTACGTCAGAACTCTTAATATTATTGTTTGCTAACAAATAACGACTATTATTTGAGAAATTGACTTTATTTTCTCTTAAGTTAATGGCAATTTTAAATTTTTCTTTAATAGGCTTAGTAAACTTCTCAGAGACCCAACCTTTACCGACATTAATCCAACCATTTTTTTCTGCCTTAGGATATACAATAGTGCCTTGCTTTAATCTTGATAATACTTTTGCTCTAGATTTTGGCTCTTCTCGTTGATTTAACGAACTCGCAGTAATTTCTACAGGGCTTCCTTCTAATCTGTCTATAATTATTGAGAGTTGAACCAATTCTCCAGTTGTTTTTGCGTTAGAGATAGCATCATAAATTTTCTTTGGAGTTGTCAACAAAATTGATACGGGTTTAATATCAGAAATTAAGTTAGAATTATACTGATCAATCGCAGCCATTAATTTATATTGTGAACCAGCAAGTTCATTATCAATATAACGTCCTACTTTTAAAATGCTGTCTTGATCTAAATCAGTCTGGGTAAACATGCTCTTAGCTCCGCCGCCAACAATAGCAATAACACCAACAGGCCAAAGTATAGCGCCCGCCAATATTCCAGCAACATCCGCAGATCTTTCTTGAAAAACAGAGTTTGCATAGTAGCTATCACACGGAAAATATTCAGACTGCGATGAAACACCAATGCAGCCTTTTAACTGATCTCCATCATCAAAATCTAACTTACTATTATCACTATCAACAGAAGATAACTCATATTCATCAGCACTATTTTTAATAGACAAAATATTAATGTTGTTTTTTTCGATGCCAAACATCACAAATAATTTTTTGTCTTCTAAAGATTTAAAATTTAACTTATCAACACCCGTTGATGCTGAGGACGAAATATTGGAGACAGTAGAAGAACAACCAGAAACAACAAGAAGAAAGCTTAACCAAAGAACACTTATGAATTTCATAAATACTTCACGTTAACAACACAACAAATGAACAGAAACATGGTATATAAACACCAAGCCAAATAAAGAATAACTACTATCATGCTTGCGCCACGATTTCTCAGTTATTACTCAAGCTTCTGAGCTTGAAAAATAACTTAGCATCTTGAATGTTATAAGACAAGAGTAATTGCAAACAAGCATCTCTACCTAAGATAATATGCAGCATAACGCTTTGCCAGGATGCAGGATGAAACACCCGCTCAGCTTTGCCTACAGTTAATACCAAAACAAACGCCGTCAGACCCATAAAGTGAAATTTACGGCCCACGGAGACGTTGGTTCCTTGGAAACGGTTTGAAGCAGTGATTGAACCGCATTATCCAAAACCGGGTAATAGTCGTCGCCCCTATCCATTGATGACGATGCTTCGCATTCATTGTCTGCTGCGGCTATGTTCAGTTTAGCTGTTGATCCTGAACTAAACTATAGAAAACCCCAGTAATTTCCGGAGGTTTCTAATGAAACAGGTCGATTTCAACCAACTATCTATAGCCATCGACTCGCTCAGCCCCTGTCAACGACACCTGCTCCTGGAGCGATTGCAGAATCCCAACGCAATACCTGCAATCATCGAGCATCTGGAACAGCAACTTCAGTCCGATCTTAGATGTCCTAAGTGCAACCATGAGTCACAAAACCTTTACGGCCTTGACCGGCACGCCGCTGGCTCGACTACGAAAACGCGAACTTTGGATGGAATACGCAGACTCCATGCTTAGCTCTGAAGCACTGCGTAAAGCAGCGGCGCGGTGCCACGTACATCTGTCCACCTCTTTCCGCTGGCGCCACCGCTTCCTAAAACTGGCAGATTACCTTAATACTCCTGTACTTACTGGTATCGTAGAAGCTGAACAATGTTCCGCGAATCATTCAAAGGCCAGCGTAAGATTACTGAACGGCCTGTTCGCAAGCGCGGCAACGACAACAAAAAAGGCGCCAAGTGGATGCCCGTTCTAGTGGCCCGTGACCGCAGCGCAGGTGAGGCCGACTTTGTTCTCAAGCACTTCACCCTGAAAATGTAGAGCAGCATCTGCTACCCCTGTTAAGCCGAGATATCGTTCTCTGTACAGACGCTCATCTGACCTTTGAATCGTTGACTCGCAAGCACCGTCTCGAGCACAAGGTGCTCAACGCCAGTGCTGGTGAAAGAGTCAAGGCGGCAGTCTTGCACATTCAAGGGGTGAACAACTACCATCAACGACTCACCTGATTACCCACAAAGCTCAGCCAAGATGCAGCCGATCTATTCTTTCTGCATAAACCAACAACCCAAGCATGC
>SDWK01000902.1 GCA_004195335.1 Shewanella sp. | reverse complement strand
TTTTTAAGATTAAGGATTGTTTTTGGTTATAAAGCCGTCAAAATTAACGGCTTTTATCGTTGGCATCTAATTTAAATAGACTAGTAATGCCAAGGGAATTTAGAGAAATCTTGATCTCGCTTCTCTAAGAATGCGTCGCGGCCCTCTTGGGCTTCCGCTGTACCATAAGCTAATCGTGTAGCTTCGCCGGCAAACAGTTGCTGACCCACTAAGCCATCATCAGCCATATTGAAGCCATATTTTAGCATCCGCATCGCCGTCGGAGACTTAGAGTTAATCTCTTTTGCCCAGTTGAGTGCTTCAGTTTCTAATTCTGCATGTGGGATAGAGCGGTTGACCATACCCATATCGAAGGCTTCATCGGCGCTGTAATTAAAGCCAAGGAAGAAGATCTCACGAGCGCGTTTTTGGCCTATCATCTTGGCGAGGTACGCACTGCCATAACCAGAATCGAAGCTACCTACATCTGGATCGGTCTGTTTAAAGATAGCATGTTCTTTAGATGCTAGAGTGAGATCACAAACGACATGTAAGCTGTGTCCACCACCAACAGCCCAGCCTGGAACTACTGCTATTACTACTTTTGGCATAAAACGAATTAAGCGTTGTACTTCGAGTATATGAAGACGTCCCATGCGGGCTAAGTCTGGAGTGCCCTCTTCGGCACCTTCATATTTATAACCATCTTTGCCACGAATACGTTGATCACCGCCGGCACAGAATGCCCAGCCACCATCTTTTGCCGATGGACCATTACCAGTTAAGAGTACACAACCTACATCAGACCATTGTCTTGCATGGTTTAATGCCGTGTATAGTTCATCAACAGTTTTGGGTCGGAAAGAGTTTCTACACTCAGGGCGGTTTATTGCGATACGCACAGTGCCCTGATCTTTGGCTCTGTGATAGGTGATATCTTCAAAATCAAATCCGGAAACTTGATCCCATAGTGTAGGATCAAAAATGTCTGAAACCTGCTGACTCATGATATTTAGCCTTAATACCCAAATTTAGATTGAGCAAAGGCTAGGCCGAAACTGAACTAAGGTCAATCGTCAGTTTCTATTAATGCCTGGCTATATGACTGGAAAATTGAGTTATTTGAAAACTACTTTATCTTGTCACAAAGGAAAAACAGGTTCTCTTTATTGAAATAGTCATGTTGTTTTGTCTTTCCACTACAGTAGTCATCTTTGAATTCTTGCAGGGTATATTCAGATGCAAGTATGTCATCTAAAGCCTGTAACTCCCGTTTAGACATCCTTTCACCGATCTCTTTCTTTAGCTGGGCAATGTGATTATCTGCTTTAATGATCTTAGTGCCCGTCACTGAGTCTAATTTTCGCTCGATTTTTTGTAATATCTCATTTGATTTAGCAATAGGTTCATCGAGTTTGTTGGTCTCTGTTGCAACGTAATAAAGCAAACTAGCCCCTAAGCCTAATATGATCCAGCCTCTCATGTTTTAATCCAACTTTGATGAATAAAATGTAATATAGCAGGTATAATAAGCTAATTTTCGTGCAATATTAAAGCGGTAAGGTTACAAAGATGAGCACCGAGTCTGAAAAAAAGGATTATTCGAAGGCTAAACGAATCAAAATCCATCAACCTGATGCGAGTAAGGCTGATAGATTTAACCCGCGTAATCGAATATATGTTCGAGCCGTCAATGGGCTTTGGAGTCAGCTGCGAAGGCGATTAGGTTGGGCCGCAATGCTCTTCTTTCTTATCTTACCTTGGATCCCTTGGGGGGACCGCCAAGCAGTTTGGTTTAATTTAGGTGAGCAGAAATTTCATATTTTCGGTTTAACTATTTGGCCTCAAGATCTAACTTTATTAGCAGCACTTTTGATGATAGCCGCCTTTGGCTTATTCTTTATTACGACATACCTTGGTCGGGTGTGGTGTGGTTACACCTGTCCTCAAACGGTTTGGACGTTTATTTTTATCTGGTTTGAAGAGAAGCTTGAAGGGGCCCGCAATAAGCGGATTAAATTGGATCAGATGCCCTGGAGTTTCAATAAGCTGTGGAGAAAAACTGCAAAACACGCATCCTGGCTATTCATTTCATTATTAACGGCAATGACATTTGTTTCCTACTTTGTGCCAACCAGTGAAGTATATCGTGATGTATTTACTTTAAGCGCGAGCGGCGGAATCTACTTTTGGGTCGCACTCTTTACTCTCGCTACTTATGGTAATGCGGGCTGGATGAGGGAGATCATGTGTATTCATATGTGTCCCTACGCACGATTTCAGGCTGCGATGTTCGATAAAAACACCTTTATTGTTGGTTATGATAATAAACGAGGCGAAACGCGAGGGCCAAGATCACGTAAAGCCGATCATAAAGAGATGGGGCTGGGTGATTGTATCGATTGCGATCTTTGTGTGCAGGTATGTCCTACCGGTATCGATATTCGAAACGGCTTACAGTATGAATGTATTAACTGTGGTGCCTGTATCGATGCCTGCGATACGACTATGGAGCGTATGGGGTACGCCAAAGGACTCATCGCTTACACTACCGAAAATAAACTCGATGGAATAAAACAGAAAGTGCTTAGACCAAAGCTAGTTGGTTATGGTGTAGTTCTGACTGTGATGATCGTGCTATTTGTCTATGCTAGCGCAACCATAGCGCCTGTACGTGTTGATGTCATTAGAGACCGAAACCAGTTATTCAGAGAAAACAATGATGGTTTGATTGAGAATACGTTCACATTGAAGATTCTCAATAAGACTGAATCTGCTCATGACTATAAACTGGCTGTAGAAGGTTTACCTGAGTCTCAATGGTATGGGTTACAACGAGTTCATATTGCAGGAGGGGAAGTGTTAACTCTACCTATTAGTATTGCGGTTGATCCGGTAGAGCTTTCAAGATCTATGACTAAAATTGATTTCAGGGTGACAGCCGTTAATGCTGATACAAACAATGGTGATGTGATCGAGGCGAAACAGGAGTCACGCTTCTTCAGCCAGTAGCCTACTGTTAGTTTTGGATAGATAACAGTATAAAAAGGGGCGTTTAGCCCCTTTTGGGTATCTTAAGCACATATTCGTATCTTAAGTCGCCGTATCGATTGATAATGCTGCATTCAGGGCTCTTAATGTGATTTTTTTCAAAAAGCCCTTGTGCTCTGGGCTCACATCCCTATAATGCGCATCCACTGACACGGCACAGCAGGCCAACGAGTTAGCGTTAAGCTAAGGAGTACGGGACTTGCAGCGGTGTTAGAGACTTAAATTCGAAATGAATGTGAGTCAGGTAGAAAGCGGTTTAAGCGGTTCAGTGATGTGCTCTGTATAAGAAAGCATCGTTTGATAAACTTCTTAAAATAAGCGCTTGACGCCAATCACGGGAAGTGTAGAATACACAACCTCAAGCCAACGACCTAGCGTCTAACGGCAGCATCTGAAAGATTGATGCTAACGCTCTTTAACAATACGAAACAAGAAATCTGTGTGGACACTCACAG
>SDWK01000788.1 GCA_004195335.1 Shewanella sp. | reverse complement strand
AGAGCATCAAAAATATCGACAATACAACTCATGCGCCCATGAAGCGGCAACTCATCCCCTTTCAAGCCTCTAGGATAACCATTACCATCGAGCTTCTCATGATGCATCAGACAAACGTCTTTACTGATGCTCGAAAGGCCTTTGGCCTCTTCCATGATACCAATAGCAAAAACCTGATGCAGCTTGATATGCTCAAACTCTTCAGGTGTGAGCCTTCCCGGCTTATGCAGCACCTTATTATCGACTTTAATTTTGCCGATATCATGTAACATGCCGCCAATCGCCATCTGCCTCAGCGTGTCTTTTTCTAACTTGAGGTATTTCCCGAAGGTAACCAGCAGAAAAGCAACATTGATTGAGTGCTCAAGAAGATAGGCATCTTTAGTTCTTAATGCCGATACACATTTCAAGGCATCCGCATCGAGCAAGGCAGACTCAATCATGTTGTCTGCAAGAGCCCCAAAAGGTGCAACCTCTATCGCCTTTCCCTCGAAGGTTTCAGATAGGACTTTTTTAACGAGAACTTTAGCCTCGACAATCAGTTTTTTGGCTTGTTTTTGTGATTGTTCCCGGGATTGTTGAGGCTTTTTACCAACAGGTTTAGGTGATTGTGCACGTTTTAATCCACAATGTTCCGCAGATCGTTCAGCATCGACCCACACATGTTTAATGCCATTCTTAACCAATTTAGCAATCGCATCGCGATGACGGATCTGCCCGGCGTTGGAAATTTTTACCAAGCCTTGTCTATCAATTGCCGTAACAAACATGCCAACAGTCAATTTAGACACCGGAAATTTAACAAGTGCTTTAGATTCCACCGAATCCGCCATGAATCCAAGCCCCCCCAGGATGACTTACAGCAAATGAACATATTTAATATATGTTAGTACGTCTTATCTTTACCACAATTTTTTGCTTTAAAACAAGGACCTTGTGGGGGAGGTATTCTAAGCCTTGAAAAACTAAATAACCACAGCAAAGATGTGCATCTCAATCTCAATCTATCTAAATATTGACCAAGAGCACATGTGAGATAAAGTTAATGCTTATTTATCAGAGAGTAAAAGTTTATATCTGTAACAAATGTTTACTTAAATTGGATACATTCGACGCCATCGATAAGCCAACGCCGATTCATGCAGTTGTAACAAGAAACGAGTGTGTCATCGATCTGCTCATCTTCATCGTCGGGGCTAAATTGCTTACAGATCTGAGCCGCTTGTCTGGATGCTTCACTATTTTCAGTGCCAAACTTGAAGCGAAAGACTTTTCCGTCTAACTGATACCAAGGTTTCAACTGCATCATCACAATTAATACTCCTTTAACTGTCGCTTTAATGCGTTACACCACCGCCCCTCATGGCTGTAAACCAGAAGAGCAAATTGATGTTGGCAATACACTGCTTTGACCTTCTTAGTTAAATGAATAACTTCAGTACGCTTTAATTGCTGACCACTTAAATCAACGACGATATCCAGCCCACTGCGTGTTAATGCCTCTTCCACGGAGAGCTCAACCCCCTCCTCATCAAGCTCCTGCCCCAGGTCGATCTGCCCCTTCACTCGGCCATCCTGGCCATAAAGTCTTAATCCGATACCGGCTAACGCGCCAATCACCCCCTGTCCGGTACCGCCATGTTCACTCAAACAGACACCCAGCTGTAAAGCCAAGTCATAAGCATCTTTCTTCGTCTTAACTTGCTCTTTTGCTTCTAAACCAAAATGAATCAGTGCCTCTCTGTCGAACTGTGAATCACAAGCCAGGATGGCCAAGCCGGGGTCGGATGCTGGCGCACTCTCTTCTAACAGGTGTGCGACAGCCAACTGCTTGATAACCGCGAGTGACTTATTCGTCTCCAGATAAAAACACATGGCGCTATTATGGGAGGTGTATGGAATGTCCGGATGCACATAGAGTTGATGCCGAGTAATAAATGAGCAGCGTTCATGTTCATCACCGGACAGTATCTCGGCAATCTCTTGTGCTATCTCTCCCGTACCTTTAGTTCCAATATCATCCGTATCATCGATACAGATTAACCAAGATTTCAACTGTTTATTATTCATTCTATCTAAGGCCTCTCAAACCATAAAATCAGTTTTTCCAAATACTTTAATGCTCATAGTTCTGCTCGTGCCGGTATAGTCATTACGCAATATCCCCACTATTTAGCGCTCTCTTTATAGAGTAAATCATGTGATTTCAACCGCTCTAACACTGGGGGAACCATCAGAGCCGCAAGTACAGTAAACATTCCTCCTTTTAGCATGCTCAGCGCGAACTGAACCAAGGCCACCTGCATAGTCATACCCACCAACAGATCCTCTACCCAGCCCTTTCCTGCCCATGCGAAACAACCTATCAGCCCCACAAGTACGCAGCGCCATCTAAGGGTGAATAAGCTGGCAACAAGGATCAGGCTCATATCCATTGCGATAGCAGGCAACGCGAACTTAATGAGAATTAATGGGCCACCTTTACCTACACTTAAAATCATGGCGACCAGCCCGGATAGCAATCCACATGCCGAAATGCTGCCAACACGCCCCACCACGCCATAACAAATCAGATAAAAAAATGTCATCAAAAACATCGAATGTCCCGCAATGCCCAACTTGAGACGCAACATACTTTTTAGTGCCACCAATAAAGTGGCGCAAAAGCCGATAAAGAGTGCATCCTGCAAACTGAAGTTAAAACTCTTACTCATAACACCTTCTTGATATAGTTTTGTTTAACAGCGGAGTTGAATAAAACGAGATACCTGAAATATAAAATCACCTCCAATGAGTGGGTTGTTTACTCTTACCAAAATATCTTAATTGAGCCGCGACAGCGATCTGCCTTGAAAGCTTAAGCAACTGAATAAGCAGTGGGAAAATCACACAATTTATTAATTCAGACCAATTTCTCGGATCTCTTAAGGCTTTAGGGCTTATTCGCGCGCCACGCAGACACTGAATGTGATAGATCTCACGCAGCTCGACTGTCATGTATGGCAACAAACTTATCGATGCCGCAATAACGAATGCCCACTTAACCGGTAATACCCAAGTTAGCACTTCACCTATACGTTCCGGGGCACAAGTAATGGATAACCACCATCCTGGGATAAAGGCCAATACGATCCTCAATACTGCCACGGCACCCTGAGCAAGCTGTCCCTGGCCATGAATAAGATAATAGAGGCTCATGGTGATAATAAGCTGCACTAAGAATACTCGTGCAATAACACCTAGGTTGCCGCGGCGATATACCCCGTGGATGACCAGGATAATTTCACACAAGATCAAGCCGGGAAGGTATCTATCAGGAATAAAAAAGGCGGCGCTCGACAATATCAAGACAAGTATTAAAGAGGCGGCTGTAACATAACTGCTTTTCTGAGTCGCAGCCCTATCAACACGATGATGTTCACAGCCGGCAGTACCGCGATACCCCGTTAGCTTATGTCTGCCCTTAGCCCGCATTCATGCTCTCCACACCAGCCAAAGACAGGTCATCACTGTGCATAACTCGATATGAAAACTGCCATCCCATAGAATAAGCACTGAAGTAGCCTTTACCCCACATTTACGCTATCCATAAACCCTTGTTCACTTTGCAGAACCCCACCAGAGAGCTGCCATGAACGCGTCACCGGCATATGACCCATCTGTCTGTGGCTGCTAAATAAGATGGCCGTCCCTTGCTGACTCAAGCTGACCAGTACCTGCCAAACTCTGCAGTAAAATGCTTGGTCCAAGCCTGCGAGAGGATCATCAAGCAGCAATACTTTCGGTTTTAACGAGGCAAGAGATGCCAGAGCGACCAGATGTTGCTGCCCGTAAGATAAGGTATGAGGAGAATGAGATTTTAGGTCCTCTAATCCCATTTCACGTAATAGTCTGTCGGCATTCTCCAGCGGTAAACCGAAGCGTTTAAGACTAAATTGCATCTCCTCCAGCACCGTGTTTTCAAAAAGCTGACGATTTGGACGCTGAAGTAATAAGCCCAGTTCACCGCCGAAGATACCCAGCTTAGGTTGCTTACCTAATACTGCCAAAGGTAACGTTCTGATATGAGACTGTATGCCTGCAATACTCTTCAATAAGCTACTTTTACCCGCACCATTATCGCCAACCAAAGCGACGATCTCACCTTCAAATAACTCAAGATGCTCATGGCATACAAATAATGGACTTTGATCTTCAAAACAAAATTCAAAAGGCTCGAAAGCCAGCACACTTTCCCCAACAGGAACGTATCCGGGTCTGGTAAATGAAATAGGAGCTGACTGGAAACACCCAGACGTCATTTTGCCATCTTTTAATTGCCAAAAATAATCCACAAGGTCACTGAACGCCGCAGGATTATGTTCGACCAAAACGATCGCAACGTTATCGGATTTGAGAAGCCTCAACACTGACATGAGTTCATCGACGCCCATATCATCGAGTTGAGCCCAAGGTTCATCCAGCAGCAAAATATCGGGTTCATATACCAATTGAGCAGCGATCATCAAACGATACTTCTGTCCGAGTGATAGCTGCTCAATGGGCATATCTAAACTGACGTATAAACCCACTCGTCTTAATGCAGCTTGCACCTTACCGACCATAAGGTCATAGGGAACGGCCAGGTTTTCTAACGCAAAGGCCACTTCAGCACCGACACTCTGCCGGATAAACTGCACATTGGGATCCTGCATCACTAAGCCAAGCACTACGCCATCGACGATATGAAGCTCACCTTCGAAAGGTCTGGAAAGGCACCCCACAATAAGGTTAAGAAGACTTGATTTTCCTGAACCCGTTGGCCCACTGATGCAGTGGCACTGGCCCTTGCTAAGAGACAGACTCACCTCATTCAACACAAGGGATGAGTCACTGTGATAACGGAAACTAACTCTATCTAACTCCAGTAAATTCATATCTGCACACCCCCAATCCATATCGTTCACTTATGCTGTTTACTTATATTTATCGCTTACATCTAGCGCTAGCGTTATAACTAGGAGCCCTATCACACAAGCTAAAAGCCAACTCCCACCATCACTTAGACAAACCTATCTATCTGATATTGAGAGTTAACTTGTTCCAACACCGTTCAATTAAGTCCTCAATTAAACGTGAAGATTACTGGCCTATATCTGCCAGCTAATACCGACAAAGACTTGTCGTCCAGCCTGAGGAATGGCATCGCTTTGGTAATAGTTTTCATCCAACAAGTTTGTCGCCCTGATATACAGCTCGAGCTTGTCATCCAATATCGGTTGAACTAAGTTCAAATCCAGCAAGGTGTAGTCTTTTAATGACTGCTCGGTCCAAACTTTATTACCGTTAACCTTCTCCTGTTCGTAGTAAACCTGTCCCATGATCCGTTCAAGATTCATGTTGATTCGCATCGCAAAAGGAAGCTCATATTCAGCCTGAAAACGAAGCTGATGCCTTGGGCGATACTCTAAAGCCCCCATGCCATCGAAAGCATCTTTGTCTTCGGTGTCCAAAAAGCTATATACAAAGGTTAATGACAGATCGTCAATGGATTGGTTATTCAGAGACAGATCGACCCCTTTGAACTGATAACGCCCCATATTTTGATAGGCACCTGACATATCCTTGGCAATATAGTTCTCGGCATCGGTGTAGTAGCCTGCAACGGATAGCGCCGTCGATGCTCCCAGTTCTTGCACAACACCGAGTTCAAAATGTTTCGATGTTTCTGCAACTAAATCGACATTTCCGGAAGATTGTGAGTACAAGTTCTTCATCGAAGGGAAGCGAACTTTTCTTGCGATACCGGCATTGAAACGTGTCTGTTCAAACGCTTGCCAGAATCCAGAAATCTGCCCTGAGTAATCATTTTCAGACTCTTTGACACGGTCTTGATCATGAAAAGCACCACCGATGGTGAAACCATAATAGCCATCATCCTGATATTGATATTCAGCGGCTAAAGTATAAAGCCATGCAGAGTCATCTAAGTTGCTGCTTCCACTGCCACTTCCACCACCACTTCCGCCGCCGCTATAGCCATCGAGTGCTCGACTCCGTTTCTGATCCGACTTGTCACCTGTCGACGGCTTAGTCGTCGTTGATTCCCAACTCTGATTTTCTGCGATAACAGAGCTCGTCAGCAGACCCGCATCATCGAAATTGGTGATAAATTGCAGATTCCCGCCCTGTACCTTAGAGCGTCCATCCTGACTCTGCTTCACCTTGGTGTAGCTGGCATCGGTATATTGAGTCTCCAGCACATCACTCTGGTTGTGATAACCGAAGCCTCTAAGGGTGAACATCTCACTGAATTTATGTGCCATGCCTAACTGAAACGTTTTGGCATCATAGTCATCGGCCCGCTCAAACTTAACGGTGCCGCTACCGCTACCATCTCGTGAAGGCTTGCCCCACTGACCCGAGCGCAAACTCATGTTGGCCGTTATTTGGGTATTTTCTGATAACCAATAGCTTCCCTGAGCATAAATATTGTCGATCTCTTTATCTGAATTGGCTCTGACATCATCAAGTTGAACATCGTTATGTGGATAATCACCTGATAGTGGGAAACCATCCGTTTGTTGATGACTGACACTGACTAAACCTTGCCAATTTTCGCCTGAACCCGCAGCGCTAATGTCACCATTGAAGGTATTTTCGCTGGATGCTTCCAGACGTCCAGACAGGGTAGATGCATCCTCTCCCTGCTTGGTAATGATATTAATCACACCACCGGCTCCGCCAGGACCATAAAGAACAGAAGTCGGCCCCACGGAAACTTCGACTGAAGCGATCTGGCTAGTTGGGATCACACTGGGGTCAAACTGGCCATCTTCGGCACCATTTGCTGGCACGCCATTGATAAGCAAGGTAACGTGTCGCGTCTTAAAACCACGAATATCGACCCTTGGGGTACCTTGTCCACCTGTTCGCACATATACGCCAGGCACATTTTTAAGTACTTGATCTAAGCTTTGAGCCCCCATTGCTTTTATCTCTTCTTCATCGATACTCCAATGAGTTGTAGCCACTTCTGTCGCGGTCGGTCTCTCACCATGAACCACAATAACCTCATTAATACTGAGAATGGGGTCTCGATCTATGTCGTCCGCCAATACGGCTCCACTACTACCGATGGCAAGCGCGATTGCCGACATTTTTATTATTTTTTGTTGTACTTTCATACTTAACGTATCCTGACCAAAGCTTATTAACCGTTATTGTCAGCATCCGCTTATCTAGCAACAAGAAATATAAAGCCAAAAACAAACCTAGATCGACAAATTCAAACAATGTCTACACTTCGGGATAAGGGTGGTGGACAAATTGTCCACTTGAAAACGATGGCGGGACATAATTACTCAGAGCTATAAACATCAACTTGATGATAAGATAGATGAAATAGAAGATTGTATTGCTGTATTCATGGTCAAGTTCACAGCTTGAATGGCAACGACTTGACAGTTTTTGGCTTGAGCATTACTTTGTGGTAAAGATTCTTATTACCAATTATATATAAGAACTAGATAGCGTCAGAATCAAAGGATCTCTGCGGTCGTTTTCAATGTTCTATTTTCACTGATATTTGTTTGGAGTTTTAATTGGCTGCTTTCTTGCTGTCACAGGCTATCTCAACCCTTACTGACAAACTAAAACAACTGAAATTTCAGTCACACAGTGATCCTATCATTCAAATTTCGGTTCCCATTTCGGCCATGCCTGCGATTGCCTGGCTTGCCGCACAGCCGATCTACCCCAGAATTTACTGGAAAGGCAGAGATACCGAAGAGGAAGTTGCTGCCATCGGCAGTTGCAAAGATTTCGCCTATGAAGATGCCGTGAGTGACAACCAGCTATCTTTGGAATATCAAAGACAACGCGCCCTCTCAAACAATCAGGATATTCGCTATTATGGCGGCGTCGCTTTCGACAGAACCACTGAATGTTGGCCCGAATTTGGACGTGCCCATTTTGTTCTCCCCAGAATAGAGTTAAGACGCAGTGGTGAAGAGTATAAATTACTGATCAACCTTAATTGCGAGTCTAACGACCCAGAAACGGAGCGAACCAAAGCGATCGAAGACTTGGCAAAGCTTGTTTCTCCAAGACCACTGTCTCCACCCAATAAAATCAACTTATTAAGCAGAAGTGATAGGCCAGACCATTATCATTGGATCGAATTAGTAAAAAAGGTCACTCACGAGAAGTTTATTAAGGATACCCCCAAAGTCGTGCTGTCACGTCTGACTCAATTAGAAGTCGATGAAGAAGTCGACCCTTGGATGCTACTCGCTTGCTGGCAAGGACGTAATCAAAATAGTTTTCAATTTGGATTCCAGTTTAGCCCTGAACGTACTTTTATCTCCTGTACACCAGAGCGACTCTATCGACGTAAACAACGAGAACTCTTTACCGAAGCATTGGCAGGGACGACGACGCGCGGGTTAAATCAGGAAGAAGACAGAGCTCTTGCTCAAGAGTTATTGGAAGATAGTAAAAATAGCCATGAAAACCAGCTCGTAAAAGAACATATTGTTGATGCCTTAGCTCCTTTAAGTAACTATGTGGGTGCGGAAGAAATACCTCGAGTATTTAAACTCAGCCATATTCAACATCTACACCGTTCAATTCGAGCCGAGTTGAAACCTGGTATCGATGATTTTCAGTTATTACAGGCGCTCCATCCGACACCTGCCGTGGGCGGTTTGCCCAAAGAACCCGCAATGAACTTTATCCGCCAACGTGAAGGCTACGCCAGAGGTTGGTATGCTGGGGCATGCGGGTATTTCAATAAATATGAAAGTGAGTTTGCCGTCGCTATCCGCAGTGCACTCATAGAGCCTGGACGGATTAACTTGTTCGCTGGAGCCGGTATTGTTTCAGGCTCAGAGCCCGAGGCTGAATGGGTTGAATTAGAAAACAAGCTGACAACGATACTTTCCATCCTTACTGAACTTTAGTTCAGGGCTAAGAGTTACTGAGCTTTAGTTCAGCATTAAGAGTTACTGAACCCTAAGTGACTTATCACGAGTTAAAAGCTACTGCTCTCTGGTTGGATGTAACCTTTCGGCATCGGGCCCTACATAATGACGAAATAACTCGTCAAGCTCACCACTGTCGATAAGCTTTTTCAATTCAGTATCAAAATGCAGTTTTAGCTTCGCCCCCTTATCGTTATCAGCAAACACAAAATAGATCTCAGTTCGGAATACATTTTCCACGATCACAAACTGCCTGAGCTGCTGTAACTGTGGCTCCATAGATAACATAGTGGGCTTATAATCGAGCACGGCATCCACCAGCCCTCGATTGACCCGATTCAGCATGTCGAGCAGGTTACTGCTCTCCTCATAATACATGGGCACCGAGATAAACTCATCATAACGATATGCTAAGAGTGCCTGCACTTTCTTGCGCCTCAAACTCTCAACCCCCTTCCATATGACCGCCAGCTCAGGGGTAATTGCGGCATCGACACTATCAACTTCGACGGGATAATTGCTATATAGAGCCTGAGCAGTATCTCCACCATAAAAGCCTAAGGCCATATTAACCCGCTCATGATCGATCAAATATCTGACCCGGGAAAAAGGCACGACATCAATTTTCAGCTGCCACTCCGGCTTTGGAAATATCCGTTTCAAAATATCGAAATAGTAACCGCTGCCATCTTTATTGGTATAACCAATCCAGCTGTCGGTAGCAATGGTCACTACCTTGGTCATATCCGAAACCGTTTCTTCAAAGAGAATATTGGATTGTTCTAAAGGCTGAACGGATGTAGCCAAGAGATGACTCGGCAGAAGGAGTAAACACATCAGTGATGATGTAAGCGTAAGTATCTTCATTATGGTGACCATTAGCCAAAAGTCCTCCTTGTAGCCTCTGTAAATTAAGCCCACTTAATCAAAGTTTAGGCCTATTTGTCAGTTTGTGAGCACAAAGTCCCCTATTATCCTTGCTCCAACTGAAAACCTCTTTATAATGTGCCGCCCCTACAGGGGCTAGAATAGGTATAGCTGACCCACGACCCGCTTACTAATAATGCTCGTGCCTAAGTTTTTAATGCCAAATACCACTTTAAATAACGGGTTCCCTCACCCCGTGACCGTGAAAACGGATAATCAATTAAAAAGGCTACAAGATGTTAACGTTAACACATGCGCAAATCCGCCGTGCACTGCTGGTGCTTATCGGCTTTCACATACTGATAATATGTGCCAGTAACTACCTGGTTCAATTGCCTTTTCAGATATTTGATTTTCATACCACCTGGGGAGCGTTCAGCTTTCCATTCGTCTACCTTGCTACCGATCTCACAGTCAGGATCTTCGGTCAGCGCGCGGCCAGACGCATCATTCTAAAGGCGATGTTTCCAGCTCTTATTATCTCTTATTTAATGGGTGTTATTTTTCATCAGGGCAGCTTTCAAGGCTTCACAGCACTATCTGAATTTAATACCTTTGTTTTTCGTATTGCCTTTGCCAGCTTCGCCGCTTACCTCATTGGCCAATTGATGGATATCACGGTATTTGCCAAATTAAGAAATACTAAATCTTGGTGGGTAGCGCCTGCAGCATCGACACTGATCGGTAATCTGGTGGATACCTTGGTATTCTTCTCATTGGCTTTTTACGCCTCCAGCGATAGCTTTATGGCCGCAAACTGGCCTGAAATAGCCAGTGTCGACTATGGCTTTAAGCTTGTTGTGAGTTTAGGGCTATTTTTACCGGCATATGGAGTGCTATTGAAGGTGTTGGAGCAAAGAATAGTAAAAATACCCACTCAACAAGAACTGGCCCCTAACTAAACCTGCATCCCAAGACACTGGCCAGACCAGTTGATTTGTACTAATATAGCCTGCTTACAATATCGGCAGCAGCGCATTTGCTGCCTTTTTTTACAGAGAGACTGGCTCCCCATGTACAATGTAGAGATAGAAACCACCACTGAGCTTACCCAAGATCTACTGAACTGTTTACTCGATATACAGCAACAGATCCCTGAATTTGATAAGCCATATTCTGAATCAGAGTACCAATTACGGCTTAATCACAAACCGATACTTATCATGTTTATCAAGGTAGAAGGGGAACTTGCTGGTTTTAAACTAGGATACGAACTCAGTAACTCTACTTTCTATAGCTGGCTGGGAGGGATAATTCCAGAGTATAGAAATTTAGGCTTAGCTCAGCAGTTGCTACAGGCTCAAGAATCTTGGGCTAGGAAAAGTGGGTATCAATACATAGAGGTCAAAACCCTTAACCGATTTTCATCTATGTTAGCCATGCTAACCGCCAGTCGATATCAAATAATCAATATGACTCAAGCCACTGATAAAATTGAAAATAATAAGATGGAATTACAAAAATCACTCATTTAGATACAGTAAATTAAAATTAAATTGAAAAACTACTTGCACACCTTAATGATAATGATTACTATTTGCATGCGTTCCAAGAAACTCACTCTATTCAGACTTAAACACTTCATCTCTGTTTAATTCGCTCTCAGATTTCAAGAGGGAAATAGCATGAGTTTGCAAAGTACGACATTGCTCACACACACTTTTTAGCCGGGATTATTTCCCGGCATTTTTTTATCCATTTTTCACAAGCCAGATAGCTGAGCAATGCAGATAAGCAAGCATCAATGAGCGTTAAAGTGCAGCCCCTCATAAGGTGTATCTACCTGCTCTTCCTTAGCTTTATGGTATAAACCTATGGTAAATAGCGTCCCTTTATCCACCGTAGAGCTGACCTCTATCGTGCCACCGATACGCTTAATAATGCCGTAACTTAAAGATAACCCCAGACCCGTACCGTCGGCTCTGGTGGTATAAAATGGATCAAAGATACGACTCAGCTGCTCTTTTGGTATCCCCTTACCTTCATCTTCAATTTCAATTTTGACCCCGATAGGTTCACCTCCTTGCACCCAGTCATAGGTTCGGATCCAGATCCTTCCCTCTTCATCCATTGCATGGGCAGCATTAACCACAAGATTAATCAACACTTGTAATAACTGGGGACGGTTCACTTCTATCGGATAGCTGGCGTTCAACTCCTGATTCAATATTACCCTTTGCTCTTGGATCGAGTGGCGCACCAGCACCAACATCTCTTCGATAATCGGAGTAATTTGGTGCATCTCAAGTGGCGCATTGAACTCGCCGGGGCGGCTGTACTGTAACAGGCTGCGGATAATGGTACTGATCCGTCCAACCTGTTGGATCACGAGATCGATCTCCTCCTCAACATCCTCCGCCCTATCGCCTAACTCATATTTCATCAACTCCATATTGCCTAAGATCACCGCGGTCGGATTATTAATCTCATGGGCAATACCGGCAGTCAGCTCACCCAGTGCAGTCAACTTTTCGTTGGTGACCAGTTGTTGTCTGGTTTCATTAAGCAAAGCAACGTTGTTTTGAAGCTCCTCTGTTTTTTCCTGCAGGCTTCGTGTTCGCTCTTCAACTTTCACCTCTAACTGCTCGGCAGCAGCCTGGATCTGTGAATTTCGGCGCTGCAACAGATCCAACATACGATCGAATTGCTCAGCTAGATTTGATAATTCATTATCTCGTTCAAGCCCCAAAGATCCGATGCGTAGGTTGCGCCCTGATTGCACCGCTTTAACCACGTGATGAATACGCTCAATTGGCTGAAGTAAGCTATAGGCACCGCGATAGACGAGTAACCCCGATACCAGCAATACCAACATCAGGATTGTACCTAACTCAATGATATTAAGTAGATAGTTGTGAATGAATGGAGATTCTGAGAATCCAGTATAGATCATGCCAATTCGCTTACCCTGAACATCCTCGAGTGGTGCGTAAGCAGAAATAAACCAATCATTAAACACGAAAGCGCGATCGACCCAGAGTAGCCCCTGAGAAAATACTTTTTGCTTAACCTCTTCAGAGACCAAACTGCCTAATGCACGCCCCTCAACCTCACCCGCTTTTGGGAAAAAGAGTAAGGGAACATTGGTACTAATACGCGTGTTGTCGAGAAAGATAGTCACTGTACCAATAGAGCGTTCCGGCAACGTTCCCTTGTCGTAAACCAGGTCTCTAATATGATCGACGATACGAATATCCCGATTAAACAAGATCCCACCATCTAAGTACCAGGCAATATTTCCTTCGGAATCGGGAACGGGCAACAGACTTCGACTGAGTAAGCCTCTGTCTTCGACTTTCTTCGTCGGTTTTTGTGATCTGGGCGTTTCAACCAGTGGAATACTTGCGGTCTTAACCATCTCAGGATCGATTAATGCCAAACGCTTAGGTTCCAGCACCATTAAGCCTGAATAAGCAGAGTCGCCGTTAATTTTCTGAAGCATGACGCGAAGGTCAGGATCGGCAACGGCTTCTGACACACTAACCAGGCGCAAGAAATCTAAATTTAACCGCTGTTTTTTTGAATCAAGTAAAAGCTCGATGTGCTTTCGATAGCTATTTTCATTGCCATCGAACAGGCGAAAATCATTCTGAAACTCCCATGATTTCATCACGAGTTCCAGTTGTTTTTCCTGACTTTTCTGAACGGAGACAAGCGTGTTATTTGCAACAGTAAGGTCAGCCTTAACCTTCATAAACAACTGCTTGCCCGTATAGCTAATATTCCAATAGATGGTAATAAATACTAAGCTGACTAATGTGAGAAGAATCGGAAGCAGGGTCAGAATTAAAATTCGATAGCGAACCTTAGCTTGCATCTGCTGCCAATTGATACCAAAAATACGAGGAAAAAACGACACCTTAGCTCTCCTCTTGTTTATCGGTATCAAACCACTCTTTATACTTCCTATCTAAGGTTTTTCTAGAAACGCCTAAATCCCGAGCCGCAGCAGACTTATTGCCATTATGAAGGTCAACGACTTGAGTAACGTGATGTTTTTCAACCTCCTTTAATCCCCAATCTAATGGGTAACCTGACTCGTTAGGCATATCTGATTTTGGTTGCTGCTTCCAATACTCAGCAGGAGGCTTGCCCAATAAGATGCAGCGTTCAATCATGTTTCTTAATTCACGGATATTACCCGGCCACTCATGCTGTTGTAATTTGAGCATGTCTTCATGACTCCAAACCACCTCTTTAACACCGAGTTCCGCCGCCAGTTGTCTGGTGAAATGATGTGTTAATTCAACGACATCTTCAGGTCGGTCTCTGAGGGGGGGAATGACGATATCTAACACATTTAAGCGGTAATAAAGGTCTCGTCTGAAATTGCCCTGTTCCACTTCTTCCGAGAGCTTACGGTTTGTCGCCGCCAACACCCTGACATCAATATTGGTCTCTTTTTCACTACCGACCGGACGAATCGTTCTCTGCTCCAGAACCCTAAGTAGAGCAGTCTGCATCTTAAGGGGCATTTCACCGATTTCATCGAGAAATATGGTGCCACCAGAAGCAAAACTAAATAGACCTTCACGATTGCCCTTCGCACCGGTAAAGGCACCGGCCGCATGACCAAAGAGCTCACTTTCAAGCAGTTCCGGCGCAATAGCACCACAATTGACTGGAACAAAAGGCCCCTGACGTCCACTCAGCAGATGTAATTGTCTTGCGACTAACTCCTTACCTGTACCCGACTCGCCTTCAATTAAAATCACCGCATTGGTTGGCGCAACACGCTCAATGACATGCTTCACCTCTTGCATAGCATCGCTACTGCCGATAATCGTTGAGGACTGGCCAATAGAGACTTCACGACGCAGCATCAGGTTTTCACGCTTGAGCAAACGACGTTCGATACAACGATCAACCGCTTTCATCATCTGCTCAAGATGGAATGGCTTCATGATAAAGTCTGAAGCTCCAGCTCTTAATGCCTTGATGGCAACATCCATATCCGCATAACCCGTCATAAAGATGATGTCCGATCGTCTCTCCTGATCATTGAGTGCTTCATGCCATTCAATTCCTGAACGACCTGGCAGACGAATATCCACGATCAGCAGATCAAAATGGCATCGACTTCTTAACTGTTCTGCGTCCTCGACACTGGAAGCGGTCTCAACGAGGGCGAATTTTTTAGACAGCGCTTTTTTCAGAAAACTACGCATACCGGGCTCATCATCTACAATAAGCACAGATACAGCGGAAGGAAGGGGTTTTAACTCTTTTTTAGTTAGGCTCATATTGTCTTCTTTAGGACATTTTGACTCATTTAATGGTGATTCTAGCATCATAGTCTAGTAAATAGGTCACTGTGAGACAAAGAATAAGGGCTATGGGACAAAATGTCTTTATGGCACCATTCAGGCGTGCGACCGGGGTCACAGTCCTTCGCCATATGTGATCTCAATACGCACCGATAACATTTGGCATCAAATTTGCTAATTAAACTGGCATAATTTGTAGAAGATTAGTTTTGGCAAAGAATCTTCATTTTTTAATCGCCAAGGAGCAAGAATGTTAAACCTTAAATCTATCCTCAGCTTTGCATTAGCCGCTACGCTAGTCACAGGTATGCCGGCACAAGCCGAAGAGATTATAAAATTAGCCACCACAACAAGTACTGAGAACTCAGGTTTGTTGAAAAACCTATTACCAAAATTTGAAGCCGAAAGCGGTTATCAAGTTCAGGTCATTGCAACGGGTACCGGTAAGGCACTTAAACTTGCCCGTCAAGGCGATGTCGATGTCATCATGACTCATGCCCCAGCAGCAGAAGCTAAATTTGTAGATGAAGGTTTCGGTCTTTTGCCTCGCGGCATCATGGAAAACGATTTTGTGATCTTAGGCCCTAAAAATGACCCGGCTAAGATCCGTAACAGTAAGACAGTTGAAGAGGCATTTGCTAAAATAGCCGAATCAGGCGCCATTTTTGTTTCTCGTGGAGACAACTCCGGCACAAACATGAAAGAGATGATCATCTGGAACAATGCTAAGGTCGATGCCTCTTTTGCCGGTTATAAGTCTGTGGGTCAAGGAATGGGAAAAACCCTTTTGATGGCAAACGAACTTCAAGGTTACACACTTTCTGATCGTGGTACCTTCGTGGCCTACAAAGCAAAGCTGGATATGGCTATCGATTTTGATGGCGGCCTAGCATTAGCAAACCCATACCAGATCATGTTAATTAACCCTGCAAAATACCCTGACCTAAACCACAAAGGCGCCAGAGCCTTTAGTGACTGGTTGATTGGCGCCGAAGCTCAAGGCATGATCAATAGTTATAAAGTTCAAGGTGAGCAACTATTTAAGGCAACTTATAGCGAATGACTCTAAGGTTCTGGTTAAGCAGTTTTTTGAAATTCTACACAGCGGACACATCTAATGGTCTGGATATACAGTTATCTGAATCGGGCTACCACAGATGAATGAAGGCTGGTTAGCCCTTTTACAGCAGGCCTTAGGTCTGCTGTTTTCATTGGACCCTGATGTATGGTCCATTGTCTCTGTCTCTTTTTCTGTATCTTTTGCGGCCCTTGCGATCACCTTGCTGCCCTCGATGATATTGGGATTTATGCTGGCTTTTGGCCGCTTTCCCGGTCGCTGGTTTGTCACAAACTTAATTCAGACCCTCCAGTCAATTCCTACCGTCGTCATTGGCCTGCTTGTCTACCTTATGCTGACCCGCATGGGCCCGCTGGGAGATCTGAAATGGCTATTTACTCAAAAAGGCATGATTTTAGGCCAGATGATGATCTGCGCTCCCGTGTTAATCGCGATGAGTCAAGCCGCCTTTACCAGCGTTGACCGTAGAGCCTGGGAAACATCTCGCACCCTTGGCGCCTCTTGGTTTAGGGGCATATTGACAGTTTGTAGAGAGCTGAAAGTCCCGTTACTCATGGCGATTGTGGCTGGATTTAGCCGCATTCTGACAGAAGTTGGCTGCTCGATGATGGTCGGTGGCAATATTGCAGATGTTACCCGAAACATCCCTACCGCTATCGCACTTGAAACCAGCAAAGGCGACTTTGCTCAAGCAATCGCCTTAGGTCTCGTTCTACTCATTTTATCTCTCGTGCTTAACTTTACTTTAGGGATGCTCAGAGGCAAAGCAGAGCCGAGGAGCCATTAAGACATGGTCAAATTAGTCGCTAACAATCTAGAAATGAAGTTTGGTGAAAGACATATATTCAGTGTCGATAGGCTTCAATTGTCTCAGGGACAAACGATACACCTTCAGGGCGATAACGGTTGTGGAAAGACCACCCTAATGAAACTGCTTGCTGGTCTGATATCTCCCAGCAGAGGGGCCATAACAACTGAAGGCTTTGAACCACTGCCCTGGTGGCGTTCAAATGCCTTGTTAGGCAAAGCCGTCTATCTACATCAACATCCGTATCTGTTCGATGGCAGCGTCGAATATAATCTGAGTTACCCTCATCCGTTTTGCAATATGACAAAACAGCAGTTGAATACACGCACCCAGACTGCAATTGAGATGGCTGAATTAACTCACCTTAAAAACCAAGCGGCATCGAGCCTCTCCGGTGGTGAAAAACAACGACTCGCTATCGCCAGAGCCTGGATCATGCAGCCTAAGTTATTATTGTTAGATGAGCCTACATCCAACATGGACCGTTTTTCACAAGATTTAGTATTGACCATGATCTCTGATCTTCAACAGCTCGGAACGGGAATGTTAATCAGTAGCCACCAGTCTTGCATGCTAACAAGTTTATGCAATCAATCTTGGGTTATGGAGAATCAACATATCATGTCATCATCCGCAGCAGACAATATTCCAGACTCAGCTCCAATCAATCTACAGGAACCAAGATATGTCATTGCAAATTGATGCAGTTATTTTAGCCGGAGGCATGGGCAGGCGCATGGGGGGGAATGACAAGGGTTTAGTCGAACTCCAAGCGCAACCTATGATAAAACACACCATAGATCGTATAAAACCACAAGTTAGAGAGATCCTGATCAACGCAAACCGTAACCAAACCCGTTATGCTGAGTTCGGTTATCGAGTGATCAGTGACGAAGACTCTGGTTATCTTGGGCCACTGGCAGGAATGATCACGGCAATGGGGCAGACACAGGCCAACTATCTTCTTGTCGTTCCTTGTGATTGTCCGCTTTTGCCGACTGATCTTGTCAAGCGCATGCTCTCCCAAATAGAGAAAGAAAATGCCGACCTTGCGGTAGCAAGTGATGGGCAGCGCGAACAACCTGTAATACTTCTTTTAAAGCCAGAATTAAGAGACTCAATGAAAGCCTTCTTAGATGCTGGCGAACGTAAAATCGACTTTTGGTACGCTAAACATAACTGCGCGGTAGCTGACTTTTCAGATCAGCCGAACGCCTTTGTTAATGTGAATACGCCAGAACAAAAACAACAACTTTCTGAGGCAATTGCCAAATAAAAACCGAGGTTTAAATGAGCATCCCTTTTACCAATCCGTTAACAATTCCTGTTCTCGGATTTTGTGCCTATAGTGGCACAGGAAAGACCACGCTATTAAAGAAACTGATCCCCGAGTTAAACAGCAGGGGAATGAAGTTGGCAGTTATAAAGCATGCTCATCATAACTTCGATGTGGATATTCCGGGTAAAGACAGTTACGAAATGCGTAAGGCGGGTGCTCGCCAGGTGCTAGTTGCCTCACATGTAAGATGGGCATTGATGACGGAAGATGCCGTCGAGGATGATCCTAAGCTGCCTCATCTGTTACAGCAGATTGAACAAGAGAGTGTCGATATTGTATTGGTGGAAGGCTTCAAAAAACTCGAACTCCCCAAAATTGAACTCCATCGTGCCGCCCATGATAAACCTTTCATTCATACCCATGACAAGAACATTCAAGCGATTGCTTGCTGTGATGAGACTGAACTTCCTGGCGACTTAAGACGACTGGATATCAATGATGTCGCTCAAATTGCCGACTTTGTTATCGAGTATGCTAAAAACTGGCAGCCAGCGAGTGTCAACTTACCACTCTCACCAGCACCAGAGTGTGGTTGCGAAGTCGATACCAGTAAAACCCTGTCGGTAAGACAAGGCATAGATCAAATCTTATCTTACGTTAATCCCATAACGGCGACTGAAACGCTCCCTCTGGATGAACTCAACAGCCGGGTCCTCGCCGAAGATGCGATCTCTCCAGTCGATGTACCACAACAAACCAATTCTGCCATGGACGGATATGCCTTCAAGCACTCCAGCCCCATGCTAACCAGTTATAAGATTGTCGCCGACGTCATGGCAGGCCATCAATATTCTGCGGTGCTACAGACAGGCGAAGCGGTACGCATCATGACTGGTGCTACGGTACCCGCCGGTGCAGATACCATTCAAATGAAAGAGTTGGCCACAGAGCAGGACAATCAAGTTAGTTTTCAAGGTGAAATCACCTTAGGACAACATGTCCGATTCGCAGGAGAGGACATAGCAAAAGGTCACACGGCTCTTGCCGCCAACACTCGACTTCAAGCACCAGAGCAGGGACTACTGGCTTCGCTTGGCTTTGGTCAGCTACCGGTATTCAAACGCCCCAGAGTTGCCGTTTTCTCTACCGGTGATGAAGTGTGTCAGCCCGGAGAGCCACTAAAACCTAACTGTATCTACGACTCAAACCGTTTCACCATTAAATCTATGGTCAGAAAGTTAGGTTGTGAAGTCATCGATCTGGGGATTATTCATGATTCAGAGGATGCACTTGCCGATGCACTCAGCCAAGCGGCTGTCGATGCCGATGTAGTGATAAGCTCTGGCGGTGTATCCGTCGGTGATGCCGACTTTATCAAGCTGGCACTAGAGCGAGTCGGTCAGATTAACTTCTGGCGTATCAATATGCGACCGGGACGACCATTGGCCTTCGGCCAGATAGGCAATAGCCTCTTCTTCGGATTACCCGGTAATCCGGTTGCTGTTATGGTCTCCTTTATGCAATTTGTACAACCAGCACTTAGAAAGATTGCTGGAGAAAACAGTTGGGTGCCGAATATGGTACCCGCGATCACAGATACCGGTTTACGTAGCCGCGAGGGACGCACCGAGTTTACCAGGGGCGTTTATCACTTAGGTGCCGATGGAAAACTACACGTCACGACGACTGGTGCACAAGGGTCTGGGATGTTGAGCTCTATGGTAAAAGGAAACTGCTTCATCGTTATCAACGAAAAAGATGATCAGTTAAATCCTGGTGATACCGTTTATATTCAACCATTTGCCGATCTACTCTAGTTAGTGGTCTCTGTTTAACTGTTTTCTGTATTGGCTCGATAGCTGAGCCAATACGGTGTTTTTGTAGGTAGCTAGTATGAGTTTGATCGTCGATACCTTCGGACGTAAGGTAGAATATTTGCGTCTTTCTGTTACTGACAGATGTGATTTTCGTTGTGTTTACTGCATGAGCGAAGATCCCTGTTTTCTCAATCGTGAACAAGTCCTCAGCTTAGAAGAGTTAGCCTGGGTGGGTCAGGCATTCACTGAGCTGGGTGTAAAAAAAATTCGCCTCACCGGCGGCGAACCTTTGGTACGTACAGACTGTGACAAACTGGTCAAAATGCTCGGCGCCCTGCCTGGATTATCGGAGCTATCGATGACCACCAATGGCTCCCGACTGACCAAGTTTGCAGAAAAAATGCGCGGCTCAGGTCTCGGCAGACTCAATATCAGTCTGGATACCTTAAAGCCAGCTTTGTTCACCGAACTTACTCGTAATGGCAAAGTTGAGCGTGTCATTGAGGGTATCGATGCCGCCAAAGCCGCAGGCTTTACCCGCATCAAGATCAATGCCGTTATTCTCAGGGGCCAAAATGATGGTGAAGTTCTGGACTTGATCGAATTTTGTCGTGGTAGAGATCTGGACATCGCTTTCATCGAAGAGATGCCATTAGGCATTATCGATGAGCGTAAGAAGAGCCGTCACTGCAGCAGTGAAGAGGTAAAAGCCATTATCTCTGAGCGATATGAACTCAGCGTCTCTAATAAGCGTACCGGTGGACCCGCGCGTTATTACACCATGCCGGGTAGCACTATTCATGTGGGCTTCATCTCTCCCCACAGCAACAACTTCTGCCATGAATGTAACCGCGTTAGGGTTACTGTAGAAGGCCGCTTATTACTCTGTTTAGGCAATGAGCACTCTGTCGATCTCAAGGCCATTGTCAGAGCATTTCCCGGTGATATTGAGAAACTAAAAACGGCCATTTTAGAGGCCATTAAACTAAAACCTAAAGAGCATGTTTTTGGGCCTGAGGGAGATGTGCAGATCTTACGCTTTATGAACACAACCGGCGGGTAGTGCCATGTTAACTCCCCTCTAGAGGCCGTACATAACTATCCCTGGGCCACCTTAACAATCGAATATAAAAGGTTGAAAGCTATCTGTTTCCAACCTTTTTTATTACAGTTTCAGTCTTAATCATCACAGCTTTATCTCTGTCACTCGTCACTCGCTGCTTTCTTCGCCTTGCCTTTTACTACATGGTAGACTGATTATTTACTGTCACTCAACCATACTGAAACTTGATGCCATGGCTCTATCTCGAAAAAAATGGAACAACATACTCATTATCGCTTGTTTCATGATGATCAGCATACTCACTCTATTGGATGACAAAACCGCTCAGTTGCCCGATGATGCTTATCCACTTTTCGATGAAAACTCCCCCTTAGCACAGCTGCAAATGAACGAGCTCTGGCTCAACAAAGGCAGTAGCAGCTGGCAGTGTCATCCAAAAATTCTTAACTGTCAGGTATGGGCAAATGCCTGGAGCGAGATCCAACTATCTCCACAGGCCGATCAACAGGCGTTGTTTGACCATGCCAGTGCCGACACACCAAAAGAACTCATCATAGTTATCGCCAATAATGAGCAAGCCCAGTCCTGGAACTGGTATAAAAAGCTCGGGCTACTAAAATCCCCGGCAAATAACTGGTACCTGATCCCTCCCAGTCAAAGAGAGGCGCTTTCACCGATCACAAAAATATCCGTCGGAGAAAACACCGCCAGCTAGCTTGATCCAACCTAGTGTCGAGTAATGGCCGATGCTCTCCTCGACCATGGCCGGTAACGCAACCTTACCCACTGACCCGAGAATGAATATGCCTGAATTGCCCGAAGTTGAAGTGACCCGCCAAGGGATCTCTCCCCATTTAGTCGATCAACAAGCGACGGCACTCACCGTGCGAAACGCCAGTCTTCGCTGGCCGGTACCGGATATCGCCCAGCAGATCGTGGGGGAGACCATTCGAAACGTGCGTCGTAGGGCAAAGTACCTGCTGATAGATACCGATGCCGGCACGACAATCGTGCATCTTGGCATGTCGGGAAGTCTCAGAATCGTCTCCAGAAACACGCCTGTCGAGAAGCATGATCATATCGATTTAGAGCTGGCTAGTGGTAAAATACTGAGGTTTAACGACCCTCGTCGTTTCGGTGCCTGGTTGTGGTGTGAACTGCCTGAAGAGGCTCACCCTCTGCTATCAAAGCTCGGGCCGGAGCCACTAAAGGATGAATTTAACCCAGCCTATCTTGAACAGATATTAAAGAATAAGAAGAAAGCCATTAAGCTCTGTTTGATGGATAACCACATTGTCGTAGGTGTCGGTAATATCTATGCCAACGAAGCGCTGTTTGCAGCAGGCATTCATCCCGAAATGCCGGCGGGCAAGGTCGACAGTGAGAGGTTGACGATTCTGGTTACCGAGGTGAAACAGATCTTGGCGAATGCCATCAAGCAAGGTGGAACCACATTGAAAGACTTCACTAATGCCGAGGGAAAGCCCGGCTACTTTGCCCAAGAACTTCATGTTTATGGGCGCGGAGGTAAAACCTGCACCCAATGTGGCAATCTGCTCAGTGAGATAAAACTGGGCCAGAGAACCACAGTATTTTGTGGCTTATGTCAGACAAGGTAGAAGGCTGAAAAACGCCTTCGAGAACGCCACTATGTGGCTACGTGGACGTTCGCAGGCTCACTGCGAGAGCGCAGCGAGCAGCTTCTTACCGCTCGCACCTAGTACCTTCTTTTAAAAACGATACTCGTAAGTGCCGAACAGGGTCGCATCGGTTTGTTTATCTTCGACCTCAAATTCCGATTGAGACACAGTACCACCGACACTCATCATCCCTTTCCAGATAGGCATGCGATAGCTAAGCTCCAGCATTAACAAGTCTTCCTTAGGCGGCTTCGGTGCCCATTCGCCACCACGGTTTTTACCATCTTTGTTCAGCTGGGCATAACGTAACAATGAAGTGATGCCGTGACTATTGGCAAACTGTCCAATGAGTCCCAGTACATAGACTTTAGCGTCGCTGTCATAGGTACTGCCATACGCCTTACCATAGTAACGGGAGCCACTCTTGTAATCACCGTGCTCATACATGCAGTTAAACACGGTAGGATCTTCGCCACAAAACACCATGGTGTCGGTCATTTCAAAAAACAGCTTGTATTGCTGGTTGTCAAAATTGAAACGGGTATCAACTCCCCCGAGATGACCACAATCGACAATATCCCAAGGAGCGGAGCCCTTGGCATCCTCACAAGTTTTCTCGTAATAGACACCAAACGGAACATCGAACCAGGTATCACTGAAACGGATATCGTAACCGGCCATCTGGTTACCATAGTTGGTACAACCTGCGCCAGTATCATTACGGCAATCACGCTGACCAGTAATAGACTTCAGTGCACTTTCCCAAGAGCACTCTTCGCCTTCACCACAGAACTGGGTACTCCAGGAGAAACCAACCTCTAACTGCCTGAAGGGGCGCAGTGAACTGCGGAAATTCCACAGTAACGGATTAGCGATGGCACGCTCCTCTTCTAAACGGCTTATACCAGCAGTAAAGGTCCAAGGTCCAAGCCAGGATAACCAGGGAGTTTCAAAAGCGGCGGCATTGTTACGGCTGATCATCACAGAAGGCAGCGGTCGAGCATTGTTTGATCTGTGCAGTGAGGAGTCGAATCCGGGTCCCCACCACTGCTCTATGGCGCCGGCGGTAAATATCCAGTTACCTAAGATAGCCGCCATATAAGAATCATCAAATCTGAACTCTTTGTCATCACTGGGATCATAGTTAGCTGAAGCCGAGGCCTTAAAGGCAAAGCGATCCCCCATATATTCATAGGAGGCTTGCAACTCACCTTGCTCGCTGTAGTCGGAACCAAAATGCTGAAAACGAGCCGCATCGGTTGCCGCTGCCGCTTTTATTCTGGTATTACCGCGGTTTTCGACCGCATTTCGATAATAGTAATTCACTCGGGCAAAAGCTTGCGCCAATGAAGGGGTTAATACCGAAGGCTCAACCTTACTTAGATCCGCACCGATACCCGCCCACATCAGCGGGTAGGTGTTGACGGGAACCGTGATCACGCCTTCATCGGCAAGCGCCTGAATATCGGCACGCAGATAGATATCCGACGTGTCCACCCACGGCGCTGATACTGAAATAAAGGAGGTAAATAAGCTGAGTATTACAAAAAATCGCACACCAAATGACTTTACTATTTCCATCATTATAACTTTCACTCTCAAACTTTTGTCATCAGTGCTTTCGCAACTTCTGGGTGAACAAACTGGCTGACATCACCGCCATGATGCGCGACCTCTTTTACCAGGGTCGATGAGATAAATGAGTTCTCTTCCGCGGGGGTTAAAAATACACTTTCAAGATCTGGGCTTAAACGGCGATTCATATTCGCCAGCTGAAATTCATACTCAAAGTCAGAGACGGCTCTTAAACCACGAAGTAACACACTCGCCTTCTGCTCCTTAGCAAAATCCACCAGCAAGCCGGTAAAACCCACGACTTCAACGTTATCCAAGTGGGATGTCACCATTTTAAGCTGCGCGACACGCTGCTCTAATGTGAAACGAGGCCGCTTAGAGGGGTTGGCAGCAATACCAATCACCACATGCTTGAATAACTTAGCAGCTCGTTCAATGAGATCAGTATGACCATTAGTAACAGGATCAAATGTGCCTGGGTATATTGCTTTTGTGTGCATAACTGGCTTGCCTTTCAACGCAAAAATATTTGATATTAAAAATCAGCCCCGATTGTACCTAAATTTACTCAACACTGTTACTTTTCCTCTGCTTTCTCAAAAATTGTCGTATGTGTTGATTTTTATATAACAGGAAAGGAAACGATTGAATTAAGGTATGAAAATGTCTAGTGAGGTTTGAAATTATGACTGAAATTACTTAAAACAAGGTTAACGGCGATACCATTTGGTTCATTCGATAGTAGATGACAGAAACTGTGTTCAGCTCAGAGCTCATTAACACAGTTCCCAATATCACTTTAAGCAGACTTCTCTCTCAAGAGGTAATCGACAATCCGCTGACTACATAGACCATCTACTTTCCCCGCCAGCTCATAAGTATATTTTGCTCTTTGAGGTGCATATGACTCTGGCGCTGCAATTTGTTCACCAACGACACGCTTCAAATCATTATAGGTTTTTGCATGTGCTGCAACACCCGCATACTTATAAAGGTCTTCATCAACTCTTCGATCAAAACGAAACTTGAAGATACCTCTATAGCTCCAGCGTAAATGGTAAAAATCACACCAGACTACAGGCTTACCCAGAGCGGCAAACTCAAACAGTGCCGACGAGGCATCGCTGATCAGCAGATCGGCACTCGCCATAAAAGGAACTAAATTTGTTTCTTCGACTGGAGCTAAATATACATTATCGAATGAAGCCCAGTATTCAAGAAGCTGTTTCTGCTTTTTGTAACCCGCTTTACTCAAAGAAAAATAGTGAGGTTTAAGTAAAATATTGTACTCGGTGAAATGTTCGGGCCACTGTTTAGCCATCTTTTCGATACTACTGGGGTAAAAAGTCGGAGCGTAAAGTAAAGTAGGTTTAGTTGGATCTAAACCAAGCGCTTTTAGGTCTAACCCCTTTTCACAGCCTTGTAGGATTGGATCTAACTTTGCGTAGCCTGTATCGATAAATGTTTTTGAGGGAAATAGCTGTTGTAATCGGTTTAAACGATACTCCCCCTCAACAAAACGTACATCCATATCTGACTCAGATACGGTGTAATAACACGCTTTGGGACCTATACCGTGTTGCATCAGCGCTGTTTTCGATATCCCTTTTAGTTTTGATGAAGCATCAAAACTGTTACCAAAGATAACCCACTTAGGTTTATTTTCCAGATAAAAAGCCAACGCTTCTTCTGCATTATTAACCCATTGAACATTCAATTGATGCTGAGACACCAAAGTATCCAGTGCAGCTTGCTGCTCAAGACTGCGATAAACAATAAAATGTACTGTTTCCCCACGTTTAATCAACTCATCCTTAACGGGTAAGTATTGTGGAAGATAATAGGGATGTAAAACATCAAAACAGATCACGGAAAACCTTCTTAAAAGTGCTTCGAGAACGAAAGCTTAATACAAATCTAACACGAGTATGACTCATCAGAGTTCATACGAAAATTAATGCGGCGATTGTAACACATACATCTCAGACTATCGTTTTTTGCCCTCATCACTCAAGTGTTATGCACATAAGGGAGATGCATTAAGTCATATCATGGTTTCTCAAAAACTGACTTTGCTTTATCATAGCGATTCTTTCATAACTGTAATATCGTGTTTCATATATTCGTGTATGAAGCAGTAACTCTATGGTGTTAAATGTCTAAAAAAGTTTTAGTTGTCGGTGTATTCGATCTTTTTCATCGAGGTCATGTCGAGTTCCTTCAGAAAGCCTCAGAATTGGGTGATGAACTCATTATATTGATTAATGGCGATGAAATGACCGAAAAATATAAGCGGCGTCCAATATATAGTGAAGATGATAGAGCAGCTATTCTCAATGCGCTCAGCTGTGTTTCACAGGTTGAAGTCACCAATAGTTTTGATATCAAACCTATTATTGAAAAATACAATATTGACATCATTGCTCATGGTGATGACTGGGAACATGAATCATATTTAGCCCAAATTAGGTGCACTCAATCATATCTCGACGAGCATGGTGTAAGCCTCGCCTATACTGAATATCATAAATCCGTCAGTACCAGCACCTTAATAAAACAGATCAAGGAGGCATAATTGTCAGACTTCACAAGGAAGCTCAACACTCGACATTTGGAGTTTCCAGCCCAGTTGCTCGTTGAGAAAGATGCGATAGCAAATACGCCTCTGTTATCAAATTTACCACTTTCTCAAGGGGTGCTACTGGCTATAGATGATGGTGTGAAGACATTAGCTGAACAGGTTTTATCCCATTTATGGGCTAGCAAAAGCTGCACTACACATATAATAGAAAAAGCTGACTTTACTAATGTATCTCAAATCGATGCCATTTGTGCAGAGCTACAAATCCAAACCGTCGTGGCTTTCGGCGGGGGAAAAGTTCTCGATGTATGCAAACGATTAGCTAGCCTACGTCATATTGAACTCATTGTAATACCGACTGCACTTTCCAGCGATTGTATATCTTCGCCTATTGCCGTGATTTTTGATGAATCAGGGAAAAAACTCAGTCTTCCGGCTGCAATTCCCAATGTCATAATCGTCGACACAAAGCTCTGCTCCCAAGCACCGATACGCCTTACTCAAGCTGGTATTGGCGATCTTCTTTCAAACTATTGTGCATTACTTGATATGAATTATGCTAAAGACAGGGCCGATGTTGATGGGTTTTCCTATTTACTCGCAAAATCTGCGGCAAATGAAATTGTTGGGATGCAGCACCTGTCACTCACCGACCAAGCTGTGATCACTCAGCTCGCTGAAGGACTTATTTTGTCGGGGCTAGCAATGGGATTTTCGGGAGACTCTCGCCCCTGTTCCGGTGCAGAACATTTGATTAGCCATGCATTAGATTTTCTCAACCTTGGAGATGGTTTACATGGCGAACAAGTGGCACTGGGAATGAAGTTTTGTCATCACATAAGATTACTCCTGAATTTACCAGCACTAAGCCCTTCAGTTTTAGAATGTATTGATGGTTTCAATATTCGCAGCACCCCTAATTCCTTAAACATTAGCAAAGATGAATTTTTTGAAGCATTAGCTATCAGCCCTGAAATGCGAAAAGGTCGTATGACATTTTTAGAGAAGCTAAGCTCAATACCTAAGACACAGCTAGAAAAAGCATATAAAAATGCATTTGAAAAATAGACTTCAGAAGAAGCCAAACCTGGCAATAACAATAAATGAGAGTTTTCAGTCAACTCAAAGCCATGTATCCTTTAGGCTAACTAAGTAACAGCATGGCTAACGGTCAATGTCACTCATTTCAAGCTCACAACTAAACAGTGCAAAGCGATTACTCTTTATCTCCCCCCTGGCTTTGGGTGATTTCCTCTATATCAAAACTTTTCTAACCGCATTTAAGGCTCAACAGCCTCACATAGAAGTTGATATCTGGCTTGACGATAACCGAAGTAATAAAGATGCATGGCGTCTGTCTCGCAGTAAGATAATGCAACAATGGATCACAGCAGAGCCAGCTTTCACTCGATGTTATGGCTGCTGTGACTCTAATGACAGTTTACAAGCGCAAGTTACCCAAGCTAAAGCCTTTGATTATGATCTGATTATTACCCACTCGGGGAGTAAGAGTGAGCAGTTCTCTGATATTGCTCGTCAAATTTCACCTGATGGGTTCATCGTTTCAAGCATAGGTAAGAGTAAGTTTGCTGGATTGCTCAACTTTTGGCTTTTCAGAGGTAGCGATACCATTTTCCAGCTCGATCCAAGTAAACTTGATAGTAATCACCATATTACTGATCGCTATTATCAACTGCTAAACCAGATCGCTGGTGTTCAGCTTGATAAAAGTGAATTCATGCCGGACTTAGTTATACCGGACAACATCAAAGTCACCACTAGCACTTGGATAGAAAAAAAGTTTACCGACAATCGTCGACAAGGGAGATTGATTTTCCTCAATCATCTATCAACGAATAGTAAACGAGACTGGCAACAGCAGCAGTTATTTCAACTAATCGAAAAAATGGGGCAAGATACACCGGATATACGTTTTATCATCAATGTCACGGGTGAAAATCTGAGTGAAATGGAAAAATCCGTACTCGAATCGTCATCATTAGCACCGTTTCAAGTAGCCGTTTTTACCGTTAATGAACACTTTTTTGAGTTGCCCTCCATCATTGCTCAATCTGATGTCGTCATCACGGTCGAAACGGCAATCATGCATTTTGCAACGGCTCTGAAGCGCCCACTCATTGCGATGATGAGACAGAAAAAACCTTATTGGGCACCACCAATCAATGATCGCACTCAAGTGCTCTATGCCACCCAAGGCAAGGGGCATGTAAGCGATATCAGTGTCGATGAGGTAGAGCAGACTTATAAAAAAATGCTAAACAGCATAGAAAACACTGACTCTTAACATTTCACCATTTAAAACAAGGTTTAAAGATGAAAAAAGCCATATTCACGCTTGCCATAGGTGATAACCCTATGTACAAAGCCGCATTGAATAGCTTTCAAATATATGCTGATAGGGTCGGTGCCGACTTAATAGTGTCTGAAGAGCTTCACTACAAGATCGATATCAGCAAACCTAAATATGATGCGAATCCGGCTTGGTCAGAAAAACTGTATATCGGGGAGCTCCTGAAAGAGTACGACCGTGTACTCTATCTGGACGCCGATTTTATTATTACCCCATCGGCAAGAGACATCTTTGAGGTATACCCAGATCAAGACACGGTTTATATGTTCAATGAAGGACTCTACCGTGACCGAACGCCTGTCATTAATGAGATATGCCAGCAACTTGAGCCTGTTGAAGACTGGCAGCGCAGAGAGGGTAAACTTACCTATTTCAACATGGGAATGTTATTGGTATCTAAACCATCCCCTCTGTTCAACTTGATGAAGCTCAGTGATCTGCAGTCTTTGTGTAATTCGATCAAGTTCTATGAGCAGACTTACACCAACTACATCATTCAGAAACACAAAATAACGATCCTCACCGGTCTGCCCACCGGCTACCGGGCTCTGATGAAGTTCCCCAAATTTAAGGATTACGACACCAGTTCAATTCGTCTTTACACTTCCGGCGGCGACGCTCTGGGTTCCGAAACCCTGTCGGCATGGGTAAAACTGACCGGCCTGCCC
>SDWK01000331.1 GCA_004195335.1 Shewanella sp. | reverse complement strand
CATTGGCAAATCGTTGGTCATATGGCGCCCCAGAGCCATAAAAAATTAACATTGGTCACTTAGTGGGGATTTTTCCTCAATTCATCGATGGATTTAAAATGGTATTGCAACAGATAACCCAGACATAATAAGCAACAGTCACCTAAATGAAATATTCCCGCGTCTTTATTAATAGCTTAGCGTATGAACTGGCCCCTGAAGTGGTAACCAGTGCAGAGCTTGAATCTCGTTTGACCCCGTTATATCAAAAGTTTCGTATTCCAATGGGGCAACTCACTGCGTTAACTGGGATTGAGGAGCGCCGTTGGTGGCCAGCAGATCATATGCTTTCAGATGGCGCTATTGTTGCTGCCCAAAAAGCAATGAACGAAACAGGCATCGCTGTGGCAGATATAGGCGCAGTTGTTTATACCGGCGTATGTCGTGATCAGCATGAGCCAGCCACTGCTTGTAGAATAGCAGCTAAGCTTGGCGTGTTAAAAGACACCGCAATTTACGATATTAGTAATGCCTGTTTAGGCGTGCTATCGGGTATTTTAGACATTGCTAATCGTATTGAACTCGGACAAATTAAAGCTGGCCTTGTTGTTTCGTGTGAATCAGCACGTCACATTGTTGATGTAACAATTGATGACATGCTCGCCGACCCAACCATGCAAAATTATGCTCGCTCTTTAGCGACGTTAACGGGTGGCTCAGGTGCTGTTGCGGTGTTACTTACCGATGGCAGTTTAAATCTAGATACCGACCGTAATCATCAATTATTAGGCGCAAGTCACTTATCAGCACCCGAACATAACAATTTATGTCAATGGGGCTTAAAAGAAGTGGGTCCACAATTGTTCCGTGAATTTATGCGCACTGACGCAGTAAGTTTACTTAAAGAAGGTGTTTCGTTAGCGAAAGATACTTGGGAACACTTTTTAGAACAGCGCCAATGGGTTGAAGAACAAGTTGATAAAGTTATTTGTCATCAAGTGGGCGCAGCTAATCAAAAACAAGTGTTGACCGCTTTAAAGATCAACGCTGAAAAAGAATTCCCAACGTTTAAGCTACTCGGCAATATGGGTACAGTTTCTTTGCCGGTAACGGCAGCGATGGCTCATGATCAAGGCTTCTTACAAAAAGGCGATAATGTTAGCTTTTTAGGGATAGGTAGTGGTTTGAATTGTATGATGTTGGGGCTTAAGTGGTAACTATGTCAGATACTATGCCAAAAAGTATGTTAGAAAAGAAGTTAACAAAACTATTTCCCTTTACCCGCAACTTTATCAATCGTAATGGCCATCAATATCATTATGTTAATGAAGGGCAGGGCTCTCCAGTTGTTATGGTTCATGGCAATCCAAGTTGGTCTTTTTATTACCGTAATTTAGTCAGCCAATTAAGCAAGAATCACCAATGTATAGTGCCAGATCATATTGGCTGTGGTTTGTCTGATAAACCCGATGATGACGGTTATGATTATACCCTAGCGAATCGCATCGATGACCTAGAAGCATTACTTGAACATTTAGACGTAAAAGAAAATATCACCCTAGTGGTACATGACTGGGGCGGAATGATAGGTATGGGTTATGCTGCGCGCTATCCTGAACGTATCAAACGTCTGGTAATTTTAAACACTGGTGCTTTTCATTTACCGAAAGCTAAAAAGCTACCACCTGCTTTATGGTTAGGCCGTAATACTTTTGTAGGAACGGCACTAGTAAGAGGTTTCAATGCCTTTTCAAGTGTTGCTTCATATATTGGTGTAAAGCGAAAACCAATGTCGAAAGAAGTACGCGAAGCTTACGTAGCACCTTTTAATTCATGGACAAACCGTATTTCAACCTTGCGCTTTATTCAGGATATTCCGTTAAAACCAGCGGATAGAAATTATCAATTAGTCTCAGACATTGCGGAAAGTTTAGCGCAGTTTAAAAAGCTTCCTGTATTAGTTTGCTGGGGCTTAAAAGACTTCGTTTTTGATAAACACTTTCTAGATGAATGGCAACAACGTTTTCCTGATGCACAAGTCCATGCTTTTGATGATTGTGGTCACTACATTTTAGAAGATGCCAGCGATGAAGTGATCCCGATTATCGAGCAATTCCTGGCGGCCAATCCCCTTGGCCCGCTGACCGCCGCATCTCCTGACGAGAAAGCGTAATGAGCCAGACGGTCTCCGCCAATGTCGCCGCGCATCTTCCCGAGATGGCGCGGCTGCAGCCGGAAACTCCGGCTATCTTCATCCCGCAGGGGCTTGATGCCCAGCAGCAGACCACCTACGCAAAATACACCTTTGCCGAGCTTGATCAGGAAAGTGATCGCATGGCAGCGGCCCTTGAAGCGATTGGGGTCAAGCGTGGTGTCCGCACCGTCCTCATGGTTCCCCCCGGTTTCGAATTCTTTGCCCTGACCTTCGCGCTCTTTAAAATTGGCGCCGTGCCGGTTTTGGTCGATCCTGGCATGGGCGTTAAAAATCTGAAAACCTGTCTCGCCGAAGCCCAACCCGAAGTCTTTATCGGTATTCCAAAGGCACATCTGGCCCGCGTTCTCCTTGGCTGGGGCAAGCCGACCGTTAAGAAACTACTGACCGTCGGCAAAAAGTTCTTCTGGGGTGGTTCGACCCTCGACAAAATCCTGAGCAGAATTCCAAAAGACCAGCAATACCAGACAGCGCAGACCTCTGACGATGAAACCGCGGCGATTCTTTTTACCAGCGGCAGCACCGGCGTACCAAAAGGCGCTGTCTACAGTCACGGTAACTTCTCAGCGCAAGTGGAGATGCTGCGACAAGTCTACGACATTCGTCCCGGTGAAATTGACCTGCCGACTTTTCCGCTCTTTGCTCTCTTCGCACCAGCTCTGGGGATGACATCTGTTGTTCCTGAGATGGACTTCACCCGCCCGGCTGATGTCGATCCGGTCAAGATTATTGCTGCTATTGAGAAATTTCAGATCACCACCATGTTTGGGTCTCCGGCCCTGATCAATAAGGTCGGTCGTTACGGTGAAGCAAACAATATTCAGCTGCCGAGCCTTAAACGGGCGATCTCAGCCGGAGCGCCGGTCCCCGCAGCGGTACTGGAACGTTTCGCCAATATGCTCTCTGATGGTGCCCATGTGTTCACCCCTTATGGAGCTACCGAGGCCTTGCCCGTGTGTTCGATCGGCAGCGCTGAGATCTTAGGCGAGACCCGTCACGCAACGGATCAGGGCAAAGGTGTCTGTGTCGGCAAACCGGTACCGAATATACAACTTGAAATCATCGCTATCTCCGACGCGCCGATTGGTGTCTGGGACGATGGACTGAAGCTTGGCATTGGCGAGATTGGTGAGATTGTTGTGAAAGGCCCGCAGGTAACACAGAGCTATTTCAACCGCGAAGAGTCCACCTCGCTCGGCAAGATTGCTGACCCGGAAAACCCTGGTTTTTACCATCGCATGGGTGATCTTGGTTATCTTGATGAACAGGGCCGCGTCTGGTTCTGTGGCCGTAAGGCGCAC
>SDWK01000328.1 GCA_004195335.1 Shewanella sp. | reverse complement strand
GGATTTTAACTTGGATCTATTTTTTGCTTCAGACAAATTATAATCAAGTTGTCTCTTCTAAATATTGCGCTCTTTCTTTAGTTGCAGAAAGGCTTTCCATTTAATCACTTCAGGCGGAAGCTCAGGTCTGGGCCCTTCAAAGTTAACTTCTTTAACCATGGTATCTATCGGTACCTGCTTGCCCTTACACACAAAAACGCCTCGAACATGTACGATGCAATGGAGGATATTTTCACTAACAAAACGCTGCTCGATATAAAAATACTTATCATCCCAACCAACCATTTTGGATTCAATTTCAAACTTAGTCAGAGGCTTAATATCTCGAATATAGGTAAACTCTGCCGCATTAACGATTGGCAGCCACCTCAGCTTGATGAAACGATTTAAGAATCCCATTTCGGCAAGCAAGTAAGTACGAGCCAAGTCCATAAATGCGGGATAACGAGAGTTGGTTACGTGGCAGTTGATATCACAATCCAACGGCAATGCACGATAACTAAT
Source organism: Shewanella sp. (assembly GCA_004195335.1). Classification (GTDB taxonomy): domain Bacteria; phylum Pseudomonadota; class Gammaproteobacteria; order Enterobacterales; family Shewanellaceae; genus Shewanella. The sequence goes on along the minus strand of SDWK01000328.1, from coordinate 2,990 downwards.
CCGGCTGGTACCAAGAAAATCGATAGAATTACAGTGGCGAACACGCCAGATGAAGAGCCAAAATAGTCTGAAGTACAGGTTCATTAACAATAGTCCCTAAGAATGAACGCGCAGGCTATCAGAGGTCATACCAGATAACAAGTTTCACCAGTGAAGCGCTCTTCCCCCTTTAATTTTCCTTTTAAGCCTTACCTTCGCTCCGTGCGACTAAAACTGTGATGATAAGGCCCTGTTCAACATACATATCACGACAAAGTATGACTTGCTCTAATCTGTAGCGACCAAGTAAGATCAACAATTTGAGCAAACGACTACCGCCCGGAATTTTTGTGAAATCTATATTTTCAATTTTTGTACTATTCATCTCATTAGTCACGCTAACGGCATGTGCCAATAATACCCAGCCCAGTATTATCACAATCGACGACTCAGACACCCTGACAACAATAAAGGTTACCGGCGATCTTCATGAGAGCGAATTGCATTTTAACAACACCAAGTATGATATTAGCATCCAACCTTTAGGGGATAACCAATTCCATATCGATGCGAAAATCACCTCTAAGAGAATCGATAGCGTGACAGGAGATGAATTAGTTTCCAGCAATCAAATAGTGACTCGAGTCAGAGCCGAGCCTGAAGAAAAAGTCACTATTGGCGGCCTAGACACTTGGTCGAGCTCAGTTCAAAAAGATGGCACAGTCACAGAGACGCGATCGCAAAAACGATATGAACTACAGATTTTAAAATAATCCGTAGAGGATACAAAAATGCCAATTGGCAGAACCAATTGGCATGATTTTTACTACATCAGCATGGCAAACTAACCCGCAGACTCTTTACCGAAATAACAATATCTACAGAGACCCATTAACTGAAATTAGTCATGCATTCTCAGCCATTGATGCCTGAGTGACGAAGCAATGCATCGATGCGAGGCTCACGACCACGGAAACGCTTAAACAACTCCATCGGCTCTTCACTGCCTCCCATCTCTAAGATGTTGTTGAGGAAACTAAGCCCGGTTTCACTGTTAAATATTCCCTCCTCCTCAAAACGCGAAAAAGCATCGGCAGACAAGACTTCGGCCCACTTATAGCTGTAATAACCGGCCGCATATCCACCAGCGAAGATATGAGCAAAACTGTGCTGAAAACGATTAAAATCAGCCGCCTTGATCACAGCCACCTGGCTTCGCACTTCATCCAGCTTTGCCTGAATATTGGCACCTTCTTCGGGGTTATATTCTAAATGCATCCTGAAATCGAACAGTGAAAACTCCAACTGACGTAACATTCCCATGCCGGATTGAAAATTCTTTGCCGCCAGCATCTTATCGAGCATAGCTTTTGGCAATGGTTCACCCGTTTCGTAATGGCCGGAAATCTCTGCCAACGCTTCCTCTTCGAAGCACCAGTTTTCCATGAATTGACTCGGCAGTTCGACGGCATCCCAAGGTACGCCGTTGATCCCGGACACCCCGGCAACGTCGATCTTAGTCAGCATATGGTGAATACCATGGCCAAACTCATGGAATAAGGTGGTCACCTCATCATGGGTGAACAAGGCTGGTTTGCCATCGACAGGCCCATTAAAGTTACAGGTTAGATAAGCCACCGGATTTTGCATACCGGTAGGCGTTTGTCTGCGGACACGACAATCATCCATCCAGGCACCGCCGCGCTTTCCTTCACGGGCGTAGAGATCAAAATAGAAACTGCCTCTATGTTCACCTTCACTGTCTTCGATGCTGAAGAAGCGAACATCTTTATGCCAGGAATCAAACTCTTTCTGTTCGGTGATCTTCAGACCAAACAAGCGATTAACCGTGTAGAAAAGCCCTGATAGCACCTTATCTTCCGGAAAATAGGGGCGCAGCAGTTCTTGAGAGATCTCATATCTGTGATGCTTTAACTTCTCGGCATAAAAACTGAGATCCCAAGGAGAAAGATCGGTAGCACCACACTCCTTCTCCGCAAACTCGGTCAACTCCGCCAGTTCAGTTTTTCCCTGCTCTTTAGAGCGAGAAGCCAATTCATTGAGAAACTCCAACACCTGTTCAGGTGTCTGCGCCATCTTAGTCGCCAGTGATTTGTGAGCGTAGCTATCAAACCCTAATAGCTGTGCCAGTTCATGACGTAATGCCACAATCTCATCCATCAAAGGACCGTTATCATATTTACCGGCGAATGGCCCCTGATCGGATGCCCGCGTCACAAACGCGCGATAGCACTCCTCTCTCAAGTTACGGTTGTCGCTGTAGATCATCACTGGCAGATAGGATGGGAAGTCTAAGGTGAATAACCAGCCCTCTAGCTCCTTGCCGGCCGCCATGGCTTTCGCCGCTGCAACGGCAGACTCGGGCAACCCTGCGAGTTCAGCTTTATCGGTGATCAACTTAGTCCACGCCTGCGTCGCGTCGAGAAGCTGATTTGAGAAACCACTGGTCAACTCTGACATACGCTTGACTAATTCACCGTATCTCAGTTTGTCTGCATCATTGAGTCCGATACCTGAAAGCTCGAAGTCACGTAAGCTATGTTCGATAACCATTTTCTGAGCTTGAGTCAGCTGTTCAAATTCATCCGAAGCCTTCAGAGACTTATAGGCTTGGTAGAGGGGCTGATGCTGACCCACGAAAGTGCCGTACTCAGAGAGTAAGGGTAGACAGGCATCGTGCGCCACGCGCCACTCTTCACTGCTTACGACAGAATTCATATGAGAAATGGGGGACCAGATCTTACTCAGCTCATCATCAACTTCTTCGAGAGGAGCAATCAGGTTATCCCATGTAAAAGGTGCAGAATGGGCGAGTACTTTCTCTATCTGGCTGCGGCAATTGGCAATACCCTGCTCGACGGCGTCTTGAATATGTTCTGGTGTGATCTTAGAAAAAGGGGGTAACACTGCGCTGGTAAGCAAAGGATTGCTCATATTAATTCCTCAGCATAAAAAATAATCTATGCTCTAGATACTCGATAATGGTATAT
>SDWK01000326.1 GCA_004195335.1 Shewanella sp. | reverse complement strand
CTGAGGACGTTGGTGGCATGGATGCCACCGTCGAGCTTACATGGATGTACTTGCAGCGTCCCGAAGAAGTATCTGCACATTCAGCGAGCCGCAGGCTATAGATAAAACTTAAGCAACAAAATCCAAGAAAGTGACTAAATATAGAGTCAGCCCTGTGGCCCGGTGCTCCCCACGAAGTAATTTACCAGTGAGGTATCTTCTGGCAGCAGATACAAAAAAGGCCATGGTTGCCCATAGCCTTAGTTACTAGCTGCTTAGCTAAAGAGTAGTTTAGCTAAATGCCAATCAGCACCCAGTAAAAGGATTAACATCTCATACTCGGGAGATGCTTACTTTCCGTTGATTACCGCACGAATGCTGTTAAGCAGGGCTCTGTCTGTACGTGATTTCTTTAGTTTCTTCGCACTCTCTTTCAGTGACTCATCAGAGATGCGGCTGAAGATGCCGTTGTATTCCTTTTCGTCGATAGCCTCATCGCTGTCGGCCATATCTGAGATATCTTGAGCGACACGGCTCAACTGCAACCAGGCATTGGCAATATAGAAACCGTGGAAGTCTTCTCTAGGCAACAAGGCTTGCGCACTCCCAGGGAGTGAGCTCCAACCTTTAGCAAACTTCTCATCATTGTCTTCGAGCAGTTCGTTACACAGATTGGCGTATGCTTCCATCAGGTTTTCAGGAAGCTGCTCCATAGGAATCACAGTGTTACATACGTTCAGTGAAACTTGCTCTACTCGCACTTTATATTCAGCAGTAATATCAGTCATAGTTAACTCGGTATCGTTTAAAATTATTCGTTGTTGTGCCCGACTCTTCATCAAACACAGATAAAATGCCAACTCTTGCCAGCTTGTCCTTTAGAACTTGCCACTCACATACAGGCCATAATTCCCATTCCCTGCAATTGGGGTAATGGTGATGCCTTTATAAGGGTCGGTAAAATACAAGCCGGATAGTACGCCAATGGCGGCGCCGACAAGTACATCTTCTACATGGTGTTGATCGCTGGCAACACGGGTGTAGCCAACATAAGCGGCTCCCACATAAGCAGGTATGGCCCACTCCCAACCATAGCGCTGCTGTACAAACGTTGCCGCGGCAAAAGTATCGGCAGTGTGCCCTGAGGGAAAGGAATCCATATCAGAACCATCGGGACGCTCTTTGTCTATCGCATATTTAAGCCCTTCGACAGCGATACGAGAAACGACTCCGGTCTTGATGAGTTGCCAACTCCCTTCAAAGTCATCTTCATAGACTAATGTCGCGCCCAAAGTCGCTGCGGGGATCAACAGGTGCAATATGTCACCCGATTTTTCCAGGTTAGATGTTGCCATTGCCGGTCCACACATTAACAATAATATGCTCGCAAAAAATAATCTCACAACAGCAACTCACTCATGTTCGGTTAATGAAGCGTGCAGTTATACCTTCAGAGCACCTCAAATGCAAAAGTCTATTGCCAACAACACGGACGTATACAACCGCCTACATAAGAGTGTATTTTCTGCTGATAAATATCGGCCTCTTTTCTGTGCTTTTTTCATCCTCTTTACTCGCCATCGAACAAACCAGTGTCGATGAGATATTTTCGGAGATAGAGAGCGGTATGGCGATAAAGCCTGCCGAATTAACCCGAAAGCTCGAGTATCTGAAAACACATATATCCCCCGATGACACACCCCATTTCCTTAGGTTACAAAGCCTGCTTTGCTGGAATTATGATCCAACAGATGAAAAAAGTAGAGCCCAGGCCATTGAGCTTGCCAATACTCATTTAGCATCTGATAAGTTCAAAAATTTCCCAGAAATGCTTACCGATATCAAGCTTTGTCGCGCCTGGTTCTACCAACATCAAGGTCGTGTTGAGTTGGCATTAGAGGAATACAACAAGCTAGTAGGAGATGCCTATCAACTTGAATCTCCGAAGCTTATCGCCGATACGCGCAGTGTTCGCGGATCCATGTACTCATTTCAGGGGAATTTTGCCCAAGCTTTAGAAGACCTCATCACGGCTCAACATCTTTATGACAGCCTGAAATTGGAGTATTGGGCCCTCTATAATCTTACTGATTTAGCGACCAGCTACCGCAGATTTGGTGACCCTCAAACCGCAATAAAGTATTACCAGCAGCTGGAAGATAAATTCATTAAGCTAGGTGATATTAATTCGGCAACAGGAGTCTTGTCAGAGATGGCTATTGCCCTAGAAGAGCTTGGTGAATATGAGCAAGCGCTGGAAAAGTATCAAAGAAGTTATCAGTATTGGACCGAACAGGGAAGTGTACTCCGTTCGAGTACTATTGCTGTCAATATGTCGGGGACATTACTCAAGTTAAACCGAATAGCTGAAGCACAGGCTTACCTGGCTGAAGCGAGTCGCTCTATTAAACCCGATAACGAAGCCTTCTACAGTTTTATGAAGCTGTTCGAGGCTCAAGTCCATCTGATGCAAGCGGAACCTGCGAAAGCAATCACCGCCCTCATCGACGCTAAAGCGGCATTTTCTCGAGTCAAAAACACCCGTGGAATGGCACAACTTCTTCTTCTGGAAAGCCAGACCTATAGTACTCAACAAGACTGGAAACAAGCCTTCATTTCCTTGGAGCAGTACCTTGTATTACATAATGAACTGGATGCAAAGCTGCAATCTAACCGTACGACAGAGATGCGCACACGTTTTAATACCAAACGAATTGAAACTGAAAATGAACGCTTGGTTGAATACCAGCGAATTAAAGAACATGAATTAAAAATCGTGAAGCAGAATAAACAGCTTGAATATGCGGTGCTGATTCTGGCACTTATTATCATATTAATTATCTCGTTCTTTGCCTTCAAGCAGGTCCAGAAATCTAAGCTACTGGAAGTGCTGGCCCTGACCGATCATCTGACTCAGCTGCCAAACCGCAGACATACTTATGCCACAGGTGAAAAACAATTCTCGATTAACCCGCCGTCGTTGGCGTTGATCCTCTTCGATGCCGATAACTTTAAGGCGATCAATGATAGCTATGGGCATGACATCGGCGATAAAGCCCTGCTAGAACTCGCCAAAATTAGCAGTGTTCATATGAGAAAAAATGACTTAGTTGGCCGGGTCGGTGGTGAAGAATTTTTGGTTATTCTGCCTCAAACGACACTCAAGCAAGCCACAGATATAGCACAAAGAATCGTTAACTCTATCGCCAAGTCAGACTTTAGTGACATTGCAGATAACTTTGGTATGACTATTAGTGCTGGCGTTGCCGCGCAAGAGAAGGATAAGAGTTTCTCAGAGCTGCTTCAACGTGCTGATAGTGCACTTTATCAGGCTAAATCTGAGGGAAGAAACCGTGCCGTCAGCAACACTCGCCTATCTGATGCTGAGATACACAAGGCCTAGTAACCTCGCACTCCACCGTTTCTCTACCTCTTCGGGCTCGTAAAGCATAACGACTTTACTCAAAGCGACCCAGATATAAATCACCACTTTATCTGTCAATCTATGGCTAATG
>SDWK01000055.1 GCA_004195335.1 Shewanella sp. | reverse complement strand
CCCTCTATAGTGCCGGTATCGTCGCACTGGCTTTAGTGCTCGACAGGGTATTGGGTGAGATGACTCATTTTCACCCTTTAGTGGGTTTGGGTCGTTATGCCGCATGGATCAAGCATCTGTTGTGGAAACCAACAAAAATGAGGGGAGTATTGGCTTTGATATTGGTGTTATTACCGATATTGCCTTTCCTCTGGGCTCCGCGTCTGTGGTGGCTTGATGCCCTTGTCCTCTATCTGGTTATCGGTGGTCGCAGCTTGTCTGAGCATGGCAATGCCGTGGGACAGGCGCTACAACATGGCGATCTTGATTTGGCGAGGCAAAGGGTCGGTATGATTGTCAGCCGTAAGACTGAAAACTTAACCGAACAACAAGTTGTCAATGCGACTCTGGAGTCGGTATTAGAAAACGGTAACGATGCGTTATTTGGCGCCCTGTTCTGGTTTTGTATCGCCGGGTTACCTGGTGCGCTGGTGTATCGGTTTAGTAATACCTTAGACGCCATGTGGGGTTATAAAAATCAGACCTATCTTCACTTTGGGTGGGGAGCGGCTAAATTTGACGACCTGTTAAATTATATCCCTGCGCGCTTGTGTGCATTGGCATATGCACTGGGAGGTAATGTCTCACTCGCACTGAGTTGCTGGCGTGAGCAGGCACCTAAATGTGCGAGCCCTAATGGTGGCGTCGTGATGGCCGCAGGAGCGGGCAGCCTGAATATTACGATGGGAGGCGCGGCAGAATATGATGGTTATCGCTGTGATAAGCCTCTGCTCGGTTCAGGCAGACCGGCTCAAGCCAGCGATATTCGACGAGCGTGTCGTCTCGTATGGTTAAGTGCTGTCTATTGGCTTGCACTGTTATTGATATTGGCTTTATTTGAGAGAGTGTTATGACCTTATTGCATCACGGTGGCCGCCTTCGGGATGTGGCAGAAAAATATGGAATCGACGAGTCTGACTGGCTGGACCTATCTACTGGCGTGAGTCCATGGCACTACCCTGTGCCGGAAATTCCGGTATCGTGCTGGAATCGATTACCTGAGGAGGAAGATGGTTTAATTTCGGCGGCCGATCGCTATTACGGCGGCCAAAATGCCTTGGCTGTCGCCGGTTCTCAGGCGGCGATTCAGTGTCTTCCCCAAGTGCTCTTCGATATGCGCGAAGGTCCCGGCAGAGTATTGCTTCCTAAGGTTGGGTATAAGGAGCATGAAAGAGCATGGCGTATGCAGGGATGGCAGATAGAATACTATGGTAATAATAGTGAGCATGGGGATAACAGCGATAAAGGTGACAGTGGCAATGAGGCTAGTGATGAGAGTGGCCCTGTGTATGATCGACAGCCAACATCTGAGCAAATAGACCGATGTGACGTATTGCTCATCATTAATCCAAATAACCCCGCCGCAGATCTGATCCCGGCAGCACAACTGAACGCTTGGTTAGATGTATTGTCGAAAAAAAATGGCCTTCTGGTTGTCGATGAGGCGTTTATGGATATGACACCAGAAGCAAGCCTGAACTCAGTTGTTAGCCCCAACTTAGTCATCTTGCGATCCATAGGAAAGTTTTTTGGCCTGGCGGGAGTCAGAGCTGGATTCGTCTTTGCACCACACAAGATTAGGCTTGCCATGCAGGAGCGCTTAGGTCCCTGGTGCCTCAATGGCCCTGCCAGATTTGTCTGTGCCCGGGCTTTTGCCGATATCGAGTGGCAGCAGATGCAGATTAATCGGCTAAACCAATCGAGTGAGCGTTTGCGTCAGTTGTTATCAAGTTTAGAGGCACCGGTTGCCGGTACATCGCTATTTCAATGTGTATATCTACCACAGGCACCTCAGTGGTACGAACGACTGTGCCAACATGGAATATTGACGCGCTTAACCGATGAACGCGATGCCCTGCGCTTTGGTCTTCCCGCAGATGTAAAACAGTGGGTTAGGCTAACCGATGTTTTGCAGACTGTTTTAGCTGAAATCAAGCTAGGACAGGTATAATATTACAGAGCAGCCTCCATCTATATTCCTAATAGAAATCACGCCAGCCCAAACTCTATGCATGTCGGGGGCTGGCGCAGATAAATATGATGCCATGAGTCACAAAATGCATCGTGATGAGTATGATCTCTAACACCAGTGCTTTATATTATTAATAACTGCTTTACGAGAGTTTACATCTGTATAACTGAGGTCATAATCGTGTACGATTAAGGTCGTTAAAATCGGTTTATGCGAGCTTTCGACTATCTTGTGACAATCAATGGTTACTCTCGGTATGTTTGGCAATCCCGCCTGGGACATGAGTTTTAACTTCATGTCTAATCCTCCGGGTATTTTAAGGAGATGACTCTTGAATAAACTTGATGATCATTGTCGGGAAGATATTGCCCACAGGTTAACGCTTTTTTGTCAGAAATATCAGATATCAGATATCGCCTATTGCATCGATTTGGTTGACCATAAACTTCGATTTTCTCATTACAGCTCTAAAACCATTGTTCATCAAAAAGTGGCTGGCAGAAAGCATATCTATGCAAGTTCCGCTAATGCACTGAATTACTGGCGCTGTTGGGGGAGTCGTTGGATCGTCAAAGACAAAAATTTTGAACAAGTGTTAGAAAATGATTGTCACCTTTGGGAATATGATTGTGATATCAAGGGCAAGCCATCGCCGCTTATCGATATGATTAAGTTTGGTTACCAGCATAGACTGACCTTTACGGTGCCTTGTCCATTTTCACCTGAAATGATCGGACGCTTTTCACTGTTACTCGACTGCGACATGATAAAAGATGAATTGCTGAACGACCACTCGAGCTTAGTGGAGGAGTTGGAATACCTGCATATGAAAATCGCGAGTGCTCATGGAAGGGAGATCAACCCGCTGGTTGATTTTAACATCGTGAAACCCGTATCCAGAAATATCCTTTCACTACTCTCAAATGGATACAGCAGAGCCGAAATTGCCGAATCATGCCATCTTACCGAGCGTGGCATCGACTACCATATCGATGTGTTAAAAGAGACTCTCGCGGCCAGAAATATGGCGCACCTGATAAAACTGGCTAATACCAGCTATCTTATCTGAATCCCCTCCCATATATCTAAGATCTGAAAAAGGCTGACAGTTCGTTCAGGGATATGAGGGGGCGATCTAGCCTCGCTTAGCTTGTGGACTCTCATTTATCCATTAATAGCGTGTCTTACTTTGAGGGATAACTCGGTTGTTTATTCCGTCGGGAATTTCAAGAGCCTAACGATCAACTTTTTGATCCGACCGTGATCGATATTTTAAAGGAACTGTCACGGTCTATAATTTTAACCGCCATGACGCCAATATTTGTGCGCAACGGGTAGATAAAGAGTACCAGTTAACTCAGGGTACCATGGTAGCCCTGCCTTAGCTGGGCTGTGCAAAAATGTAAAACAGAGTTTCTTATATGGAACTTAATTGTATACCTGTCTCTTATACACATCT
>SDWK01000053.1 GCA_004195335.1 Shewanella sp. | reverse complement strand
CCTCAATGGCTGTATTAAAAGCAGTTAGCCTGTCAGGCTTTTCTTCAGAATACTTAATAACCAATGATGTTGCCCACTCCATTGTTTTGACAGTTTCTTTAACCAAGTCATCAGGCGCATCATGAACAAACCATTTTGATACTTCCGGATCACTTTTCACGTTTTGTATTAGGGCGGCATGATTCAGCTCTTCATCGGCTAATTGCTTCCAAAAAACAGCATCCTCAACGAACCACTTTTCAAACGAAGAATACAAGTCAGCCATGATTGTTTCCAAGGCGCTAGCTTCATCCAAAAAAACTTCCACTAAGGTTTCTTCAATTGGACTCATGGGAAGATTGATCTTACCTCGAAAAAGTGGACACCTAATTTAAGCTGCCCGCTCAAAAGCCTCCGGGGTCTGGTAATCAAGACTTGAGTGGAGCCGCTGCCTATTGTAGAAAATCTCAATGTAATCGAATACTGATATTTGTGCTTCACTCCTTGTCCGGTAACGCTGGCCGTAGACCAACTCCACTTTCAACGTATGATAAAAGCTCTCCATTACAGGTCGAGTCAACCGAAGGGAACCTCCCCCTTCAGTTGCTCACAGAACCGTACGTGAACCTCTCGATTCATACGGCTCTTGTTATTCAGCCACCCAATGCCAAACACGCCAATGAGAAAACAATCCGGGATCTTGCAAATACAATTCCCGTAACCAATGAGCAGAACGTCTTTTACGCCGTTGCAGATGCTTATACTTACGCCTTGCCCACTTAATTATTTTCCCGTTTATGTAGTCATAAATAGCTGACATTGATGACCTTCTGAACTTTCCGTAATAATTTATCCAGCCCTGAATTATAGGATTAATCGCCTTTGCAAGTTCTTCAACACTTTGACTAAAGCATCCTTTTATCATCGGATGTTCTTTAATCTTCAGCCTCATGGCCTTTAGCGCTTTACGGCTGACAGCTGGTGAAAAACTCACAAAAAAATTACCACCTTTATCCCGACTGCTTCTGGGTCTGAAAGTATATCCCAAAAAGTCGAAACTCTGATTGGCATACACTCCATCACGGTTAGAATCTTTACAATAAACAATCTTGGTTTTCTCTGGGCATAGTTCGAGCTTGCATTGTGCAAATCGAGTCCTTATTTTCCTTTCTATAAACTCCAACTGTTTGTGGCTGCGACAATGCACCACAATATCATCAGCATATCTTTCAAAATGTATGCATGAGAACTCATCTTGCATCCATTTGTCAAAGCCCAGATGAAGAAATATATTGGCGAGTAAAGGACTAATAACACCCCCTTGTGGCGTGCCTTGCGTTCTTCGCATTAGCTCACCACTTGGCAATATTACATCAGCTTTTAACCAGCGTTCTATATAGAGCAGCGTCCATTTACACTGTGTGAATTTGGACACTGCCCTCATTACTAATTTGTGATCTAACGCATCGAAGAAACCTCGAATATCCATATCCAGAACCCAATCATCCCGCCAGCATCGACGTCGTGCTTGTGCAATTGCATCAAGTGCTGATTTCCCCGGGCGATAACCGTACGAGTCGTCGTGAAAATGTGGCTCCACTATGGGCTCCAAACGCTTCTTGACAACCATTTGTGCGATTCTATCCGAGATAGTTGGTATCCCCAAAGGTCTTAATTTACCATTAGACTTGGGTATATCAACCCGACGTACGGGTTGTGGAAAATAACTTCCAGACGACAGTCGATTCCAGATCTTATAAAGATTGTTCTTTAGGTCAGTTTCAAAGTCCTCCATTGTTTGCCTATCAATACCCGCAGAGCCTTTATTGGCTTTAACAGCGAGATAAGCTTCCCACACCGCTTGTTTGGGGATGTCAAATGACTTTGCCAATGTTAACTGCTCCTCCCATTACTGGTTGACAATTAATCTTGGCTGAATAACGCAACCCCTTTGCTCCACCACCATTACAGTGGTTTCATCACTACTACGGGTTGCTCCGTCCCTCTGGTTTACATTGGTACTTGCAAAGTCACTTAATACAGCGACTTCTCTTCCCTTAACATTAAACCAGCAGGTTCCCACGTTCCACATAAGAGCCTGAAACAAGATCATGCAGCCTCTACACCGAACGCCACCCAGCCCATAAACAGGTACTGTCTGGATTTGTCCCGGGCCAACAACGCTACCCAGTTTTGACGTTAGTTGGTTTGCTTTTCGACATGTCATCGACTGTTCACTTTCGTTCATCTTCTTGTTCCGCACCTGATACTTTCTCAATACCTTTTCCAACGACGCTCACTACCAGGGCTTTTGGCCACAGCAGCTCGTGGTGGTTTGAAGCCGAGTCCTGTAACCAGACTTCGAGGGGCCGACCCTCATCTCTTATGCAGCATAGCTGCACGAAGGAGTTGCTCCTTCTATGCGCCTTCGTGGCACACCATTGTCATAACAGTTGCCTTTGCCGCTCATTGAACAAATAAAGCCATGTTTGGCGAGCAAGGCTTGGTATGCATCGCTGCAATACTGAGAACCACGGTCTGAATGATGAATTACTCCCTGGGGAGGTTTCCGCTGCTGAAGAGCCATGGTAAGAGCATCAGTGATCAGCTTGGTCAGCAGCCGGGTGCCCATGCTCCAGCCAATAATTCTCCTGCTATATAAATCAATTACGGTGGCCAGGTAGAGCCAACCTTCATCCGTCCAGATATATGTAATATCAGCGGCCCAAGCGACATTAGCGGCAGGCGGTGAGAACCGTTGGCCGAGAATATTGGGAGCAACTGGCTTGTTGTGCTGGCTATCGGTTGTTACTTTGAAACGACGAGCCGCCTTGGGCTTCAGGCTCATTTTTTTCATTAAACGGCGGAGCCTTTTCCTGCCGTGCCGTTTGCCTTCTTCACGCAATGCCCGCTGCATGCGGGGTGAACCGTAAGTCGAACGTGATTTCTTGAATATCCGCTTAATGTCATCAGACAATTCCTTATCTTCTCGTTGTCGTTTACCAACGGGGCATCTGACCCAGCGATAATAACCGCTTGTCGATAGACTGAAGGCCCGGCATAACCGCTGGACACTATGAAAAGCCGATTGCTGCTTAATCATCGCGTAGATCGCTGGCTTTCCTCTTTTGCGAAAAACGCGGCGGCTTTTTTTAAGATTTCACGCTCCTCTTCGAGCTCAGATACACGGGCCTTCAGTTGTCGGATCTCTAATTCCTTCTCGTCCAGGCGAGGCTGGTTGGAAAAAGCATTATCCGCTTTCTCACGGAACTGCTTTCGCCAATTGTAAAGATTATTCTCTGATACCCCGAGTTCATCTGCTAACCGACAAATCGGTTTGGAACTCTCTCCCATTAACTGAACTGCTCTGATTTTAAACTCTCTGGTATAACTTTTCCTCTGCATGTCGTTCTCCTTGTTGTCGGTATCATAACCGATAAACAAGGTGTCCAACAATTCAAGACAGGATCAATTAACAGTTGGGGTCATTGAATAACTTGATCAATGCCTCTCGTACATA
>SDWK01000865.1 GCA_004195335.1 Shewanella sp. | reverse complement strand
ATATATAAGCTAAACAGGTTCTAGTGCATTAATTTTTCTTTGATGGTTACGCAACGTATCTCTTCTTGGTGGGCCTCTAACAATGCACGCTTGGTCCCGAACGACAGTTCCGTGTTTTCGTCGATAGCTTTCTGTAGCTGGGCTATGCCCACATGATCACATTGGGTAGGGATAAGGTTTGCGGCATAGCTTCGCATAAATATGGGATCTTTGCGCCCGTCGATCTCAGTTAAATCGGCTAGCCTCTGCTCTGAAGTAGCCGCGCTCAACATCTTCTGTTCTTGAGGATAAAGATGAGACATGGCGGTGCTAAGTTTAGAGAAAGGCAACGCCTCATCATGTTCAATACGGTACAGCCAACGGCGCTTAATGCTAGCCTCGGGTCGTGATACCAAGGCTGCAATGGCGGCCTTCTCTCCAGAATCGCTCAAATCGGTTTTCTGTTCTTTCTCAAGCAGCTTTCGGCTGCCGATATGGTCGTAACGGTTGAGCTGAGTAATGATTTTCCATCGCGTGTCTTGATCCAGTGTCAATCCTCGGATCGATGCGCGGCCTAGCAACAGCTGTTCAAGATGATCTAAGGCTCGTGGGCTACGTGAGAATTGAATATAAGCATCGAACCAACGGCGCTGAAAGTCACTATTATCGGCATTTGTCATGCTGTTTCTGAGGCTCATTTGCGCCAGACCTTTGAGTGCCTTATCGGTATAGCTTTTGTGAATTGGCAGCATCTGCTCCAGATCTGACTTACTCTGAAAGAGGGTCGCTAACACCTGACCTAAGATTATGTAATCTTGCTCGTGAGGGAGGTTAATAAATACGGTGCCCAGATACTTATCCAGCGGAAGAACTCCGTTGGTCACGCTATCCCATAGACTTTGCCACAGCATAGATCTCAACATGGGATCTTTCATCATATTGAGATCTTGCTGTGCGGTATCGAATGATTTGTCATCGAGGATGACTTTCACATAGCCCCAGTCTTGATAGTTGGGATAAACGAGATCCGGACATCGGGATCCAATAAGCCGTTTGACCTCTGTTCTTGCCCCTTTGTAGGTTACCGCTACGGTGACATTACGATGAAGCTCTCGCCGTCCCTTAGTAAAGAGACCAAGCTTTACTCTCTGCTCCCTTAGGTTTGGTAGCCGATCACTTGCGGGGAATTGCAGCAGGGCAAACGAAGTGATGCGATTCGCTTCACAGGTAAATTCGGCCTTTATTGTATTTACGCCACTATGGTTGAGCCACTCATCGCTCCAGTTGCTGAGATCGCGCTTGGCTATGCTCCCCAGGCTGGTAATAAAGTCTTGCAGCTCCGCATTCTGATAACTGTATTGTTTCAGGTAGTGTTGCACGCCCTGTTTAAATACCTCTGCACCTAAAAGGTGGTTGAGCTGCACCAGTACAGATGCACCTTTTTGATAGGTGATAGCATCGATATTATCGAAGGCATTTTTAGCGGTGGGTACCGGGACTTCGATAGGGTGTGTGGTGACCCGGCTATCCAGTTGGTAGGCTTTCTGCTTCCCCTTGGCGTAGAAACTGCGCCAAGCCTGGGTAAATTCGGTGGCTTCAGCGGTGGCGAGTGTTGCCATGAAGGAAGCGAAACTCTCATTGAGCCATAAACCATTCCACCACTTCATAGTGACCAGGTTGCCAAACCATTGGTGAGCCATCTCATGCATGATGACGCTGGCTAAGCGCTGCTTTTGAGCTAAGGTCATCTTGTTCTTATGCAGGAAATAATTTTCACTGAAGGTCACGGCAGCCGCATTTTCCATGGCACCGTAGAGAAAGTCAGGGACCAGCAGTTGATCGTACTTTTTAAAGGGGTAGGGGATCCCGAAGTAATCATCGAAGAAGGTCAGTCCCTGTTGGGTGTAGGTAAACCAATCTTCGGGAGTGACCTGCTCGGCGACAGATTGGCGGGCAAAGAGACGTAGTGGGTACTTACCACTGTTATCTTGCCAGACATGATAGGGACCGGCATGGAGTGAAAAGTTATAGGGGCTGAGTTTCGGACTGGTCGGGAAATGCCAACGATTATTCTCTCCCATAGCTGTGATGCTTTGCTCCTTCATGGCGCTGATGACAACCCAGTCTTTAGGTGCGGTGACGCTTAGCTGATAGCTAGCTTTAAGATCGGGTTGATCGAATAGGGCAAACATTTGCTGGGCGGCAGCGGGCTCGAAATGCGAGTAGAGATAGACCTTTCCATCAATAGGATCGACAAAGCGATGTAGCCCTTCACCATTAGTGCTGTGCTTTCGGGTGTAAGCGACCTCGATGGTGTTGCTGCCTGAGATTAACAGACCGGGGTTTAGAGTAAAGTAAATGCCATTGTACCTCGGATAGATTTTATGACCGTTGATGATGAAGCTTTTAACCCTGGCCTGGCTGAGTTCTAAAATCAGCGGGGAGTCAGTGTCAGACAGGGTGAAATTGATGTTTGTTACCCCGCTAAACTCACTTTGCCCCGTTAAAGAGATGTCTAGTCGGTAGCTTACCTCGGAGACTCTTTCTGAGCGGGATTGAGCCTGCTGCTGGGTGATATAGGTGTTTGTTTCTCTATGTTCTAATTGATTTTTTTCTGTGCTACTGCAGGAGATAATAGAGAGAGAGAGCATTGAGAGTAAACAGACACGCAGCAGATTCACAGCAAAGATCCTTAGGCTTATTATTTTTATGCCCGATACACTAACGTATTTTTGCACTATGTGCGATAGGAGCGACGAGAGGGGGCTTGTTAGAATAATGACAAAAATGCCAGTCAGTGGTTGACTGGCATCTTAAAAAGATCTTTTGAACCTTGCGGCGATGAATTCCACCGCTTATTCCCTAAAGGTTATAAACCTAAGAAAGACTTAGACTTAACTTTACGGATCTCTTTCTCATCAGACCATTCGATAAGACCGGTTTCGAGATCCATCAGACGCATAGTCATCTTGTAGTAGACATCTTTGGTGCTGCCATCTTGCTTAACTATGCTCGATAGGTTGCCGTAAAGCATATATTGGGCACCGATTTGGCGGCCAAAGCTGATTGCTGTCGACGGGTCAACCATGCCAGCGTTGTTTTGGTAATCTAGCTGCTTACGTACCGCATCGACTTTAGTCATGTCGATAAAGCGGAACTTACCTGAGCGAAGGAGTTTATTGCTTATCGAATCGGTGACCGATTCGGTATCGATATGCTCAGAAGTCTTGTTTTTAATCTTATCGACAAACATGATTGGTCGATCATTGGCAGTCAAAACCATAACCGGCGGAAAGCTCAGCATGCTGTCGACCATCTTGGCTGCAATGGCTTGAAGATCGCTTGAGCCGAAGTTTTCGTTAACGGTTTCCACTTCTGTGGCATCGCCGTATTCTACTTTAGATTGGCAACCAGCCAGACCAATGGCTGCAGCTAGCATAAAAATTAGTTTGAAATGTTTCATAGTGAATTCCATTACTGTCTCTTATACACATCT